>QMNH01000085.1 GCA_003647675.1 Candidatus Falkowiibacteriota bacterium
ATGTATCGTAAATTGCATACGCGATTAACCCGGTTTTCAAAGAAGGAAGGGTACCGGAGTTTATCGGAATTTTTCGCGGCGTTAGGTCAACAGGCCATAGACACCGCGAAGAGGCGCAAAGGTGATATAGACGATGGTTAAGAATGGGAACCGTTCAAGAGGGGTATTAAGGATGAAAAAATGGTTTTTAAAAATTACATTTATTGTTTTATTCGTTGTGATTTGGTGCCAGTTGTCCGGATGTTCGTGGAATATATTCGATCCGGTAAATAATCCGGGATCATAACTTGATTTTAATTTTATCAATATTTTGAGGTATAAGAAAATGGAAGTTAAATTATTAAGCCATACGCCGGACGTGGAAGCACACGTAGCAAGGGCCGCCAAGTTATGTTACTCTGATAGCACCATAGAAGAGTTGATAAAACGAGAAGACGTAAAAGAGGCGGGCGCGTTTATTCAGAAGTTAATTAGTATGGGCCATGATTCGCCCCTTGAACACGTTTCTTTTAGTTTTGGCGTTGAAGGCATTAGCCGGGTAACATCCCACCAATTAGTTAGGCATAGGATAGCCAGTTATTCCCAACAGTCGCAAAGGTATGTTAATTTGGCCGATACGTTTGATTATATCGTACCAAAGAGTATACAGGGAAACCGCCCGGCGTATGAAGAATATACACGGTTAATGGAGGTTACGCACGAGATATACAAAGCCCTTTTGGATAACGATATACCGGCGGAGGATGCAAGGTACGTGTTACCAAATGCCACGGAAACAAAAATAATGATAACTATGAACGCAAGAGCTTTGTTACATTTCTTCAAGGTAAGGGGTTGTAACCGTGCTCAACATGAAATAAGAAACATGGCGTACTTAATGTTATTAGAATGTAAAGACGTGGCCCCGTTATTGTTTAAAGGAGCCGGGCCGGGTTGTGTATCCGGAGAGTGTGGCGAAGGTAAAATGAGTTGCGGAGAAGCAAAGGAAGTACGCGCAAAATATGAAGCGTTGGACGAATCCGAAGTAGTAGGCACACAATTAGACGAAACGGCGTAACCGTGTAACCTTATAGAAAGGATGGTAGTATATGCAGATAGTGGGAGTAAAAGTAGAAATAATGGAAGGGTTTGAGGATTTCCCATTACCACGATACGCAACACCAGGCGCGGCGGCTATGGATTTATACGCGGGCCTTAACGAACCTTTTATATGGTTGTGGCCCCGGCAACGTGAATTAATACACACCGGTATAGCCATTGCATTACCTGAAGGGTACGAAGCGCAAATAAGGCCCCGGAGTGGTTTAGCTATCAAGGAAGGTATTAGTATTGTTAACAGCCCTGGAACGATAGACAGCGACTACCGGGGGCTGATTGGGGTAGTATTGATTAATCATAGTAATAATAAGGTTAAGATTGAAAGGGGTCAACGTATAGCGCAAATGGTAATAGCCCCGGTGGTTCGTTGTAACTGGATCGTAGAACAGGAATTAGACAGTACGGAACGCGGGGCCGGTGGTTTTGGTAGTACCGGAAAGTAATATTTTTTTCAGGAAGGGTATTTAGATTGAATGATAAGAAAAAAAGCGGTGATAAGTACCTATGGAATATTGTTTTAAAACATGGTACTAAAGGGTATAAAAACGTTGTATATGGTAAGGTTGATGTGTATGCGGTTTTAGAGGCGTTCAGGGTTACATGTCCGGCGGTGGCCCATGCGGTTAAAAAGATGTTATGTCCGGGTATGAGAGGCGATAAAGACACTGTACAGGACTTAAAGGAAGCAAGAGACGCGATAGACAGGTCTGTAGAGATGGAAGCGTCCCACATGGATTTGGTGGAAGCTTTACCGCCTGTAGATAGTTAGAAAGGTATTAATCATGGGAATAGTAACAAGTATTGCAATTTATTATTTTTCTTTCTTTGTTTCGTTATATGGGGGTGTTTGGATGTTTAGAAGAATCACTAAGAGTTTAAGGCGGAGACGTGACGCAAGGAAACACCGCGCCCGGTTACAAGAAATGGCACTGGAAATGGTCAACGGTGAAAAGGCCCACATTTATAATAGGCGGGCAAGTGATAGGTTGATCAGAACGGTAACAAAGAAAAGTAAATACAACTAAAGATGTTAAAACAATTTTACAGTTATCAGAGCCGTGGCCGGGTTACTTAATTGAAGTAGCAAAGGTTGCTTTAACGCCCGGCGCGGGTATCTACCAAAGAGAAAGGAGGGGAATAAGAATGATAACCGAAAAAGAAAGGAAGCCGACTTTTAATGATTGGCTTGTAATGCGATTATTTAACCGTCCTGAAGAGACAAACGAAGTATGTATACTTACTACACGGGGCCGATTATTAGCAAGGCACACCCGTAACGATTTAAAACACGGGGTATATTGCACTATAAAAGATGTTTGGCGGAAGGTACCGGGGTTAAGACGATACAAGACCCGGAAAATGGCATACGCAAAGGCCGGGAAGTTGAACGCATTTTTCAACACGGGCGATTATAGCGCAGTCCAAGAAATGCAATTATAAAATAGTGAAAGGGGGTATAGATTGAGAGACCACGGTAAATGTGTAATGGATATGTGCAATGGTACAGATTTAGTTAGATTACACGCAGTAGTTGATATGGACAATCCGGGACGTGGGGCCGGGCGAACGCATGAACAATGCCACACGGTGGCCGGGGTATTAGAGACGACAAGCGAAGGCGGTGTTATATGTTTAGTAGCTAAGTATGACCGGGTAACAGATATCATGCGGCAAATGGTTTTCAAGGTGTTTAGGGATCATGATATAAGTTTTGTCAAAGTGATAAATAACAATAGGTTTATTTTTCATCTACCGTATGCGAAGGATAAGCAAGTAATGTTTGTTGTGATTGAAGATGCGGAAGAGAAAATGCGGGGACTTAATTGGCCGGTGGTGACTTTTACAGAATATAAACACCCAATTAAACATTCAATGTATCAGGTCGGAGAGGATGGGGAGGTATGAATAATAAGACAACTCACGGTGATAGTAGGTGTATGCCGGGGAGAAGACCGACAAGGTTGTATAATATCTGGAATAACATGAAAGCTAGGTGTTATAGGCATAGCAGTCTAGATTATCATAGGTATGGTGGACGTGGTATTAGTATTTGTAAAGAGTGGGTAGATAGTTATATGAAATTTAAGGAATGGGCCTTAAATAATAGGTATAAAGATTATTTAACTATTGACAGGGTTGACAATAACAAAGGGTATGAGCCAGGTAATTGCAGATGGATCACAAAAAAGGAAAACACAGCAAAGGGTAATAGGGAAACAAAAAGAAAGTTAACTTTCAACCAAGCAGTTGAAATTAGATCAAGTGTTTTGTCGCAAGTAAAGTTGGCTAAGATTTATGGCGTCCACCGGAACTCTATCAGACTGATAATACTCAATAAAACTTATAAGGAAGATTGTATACATGTCAAAATGTGAACTAAAGACAAATAAAGTAAATAAGAAGTCGTGTGATAGTTTCATAGAAGGCGGATTTTGTGAAACAGAAACGATGTTCAGGTGTCCATTATGGATAGAGAAAAACGAACCAAGATTATCACATAGCGGAATAACTAACTTCCTACGGTGTCCACAAATGTATTTTTATTCAAATTTGCGCGGCCTTCAGTTACGCCCGGAATTTCAAAGCGATCCGTTAAAAATTGGATCATCTGTGGACGATTACATAACTAATATTCTAATGGGTGGTGACAAGACGGACGACAGCGTATGTATTAACGGGCCGACAGGGTACCGGTGGAAGACCATAAAAACTATGTGGGAGTCCAAAAGCGTAGGCATAATAAAAGCGTTTCAGAAGGTGATAAACGAAGAAAAGGTAGTAAAACACTATATAGGCCAAAAAGAATTTAACATACAGTTTGACGGCCAACCACACGTAAAAGGGTTTATTGATTTAGAGTCTAGAACCGGGCGTAGTTTTATTGAATTGAAGGTGGGCGGAAACCCGCAATATTATTTAAACCTCTTTTATATTAGATCAAAGTTGGCGGCCTATTTTATGTCTAACCCGGCGTATGAGTCTGGGAAGATATGGGCTATAAGGGTGCCACAAATAAAACGTACCGGGAAATTTAAAGGGGAAAGTTTGGACGATTACAGCGCAAGGATTACACGGGTTATGGTAGCGGAGCCGCGCCATTATTTCCCTGGATACAATCCAAAAACCCGCAATTTCGGGGTTACGTTTGGGCGTGGAGAGATTGACCTTGATATAACGCCAAAATATTATAGAATGGTAGCCGATTGGATTAAGCTATCAATCAAAAAATCCGTTTGGATTAAAAACGGTACTGGGTGCTTGCATCCTTTCGAGTGTGATTATCTGAATATTTGCGAGAATAACGGGGCCATGAGTACGGACGTATTTGTAACACGTAAGAAGGAAGCACGGAAATTGAAGGTACAGTCATGAAGATAGACGGTAGAACCAAGCATGGAGATAGTACCGCAAACAACGGGAAACCAGCGTTATTGTATATAGCGTGGAAGAGTATGAAAGCCCGTTGTTATCGGCCAAAAGAAGCCAGGTATAATAGGTATGGTGGTCGGGGTATTAGGGTTTGTAAGCCGTGGCGTAACGACTATCTAACCTTTAAATTATGGGCGTTGGGGAATGGGTTTAAAAACGGGTTAACCCTTGACAGGTTGAAAACAAACCTTGATTATGGCCCGGACAATTGCCAATGGGTTACAATGGAAATAAACACGGCTAAAAGAAATGTGCCAGACAGGAAATTATCATTTGTACAAGCGGAAGAAATAAGGGCTAGTAACTTGACGGATATGGAGTTATCCAGGAAGTACGGTATTAATCGTGGGGGTGTATGGCGTATCAGAAACGGTAGGTCTTATAAAAAAGAGTATGCAGGGTTAGTATAAGGCGGGGCGGGAAAAAAATAATACGGCAATCGTGAGGACGAACCGTTAAAAGCAATTCCCAAACCGCCTACAGATAGCGGCGAAGACGCGCACGTATTCCCACCACAACCGCCGTGCGCGAGCACAGGCAAGGCGGAACGCCGCTGCAAGGCAAGATTGCTTTTAGAAAACCTTTGGCCG
>QMNH01000086.1 GCA_003647675.1 Candidatus Falkowiibacteriota bacterium
AACAGATGGAAATTTAACGGCTTCTATAAGGGGCGGGAGTTCGGCCGTCCATAATTTAGATATTTTAGGCGAACCCGCGATTTTAAATAATTGGTATCATTACGTTATGACTTATGACGGAATTACTTTAAAATCTTATGTAGACGGTACCCTAACAAAAGAAGCGGCCGGCGTTACGGGGGCGTGGACGGCGACGTGGCCGCCAATTCGTTTCGGTAACTATGAGGACTTGGCCGGTTTAGATTTTGAGGGTTGGCTAGATGAAATTTTAATAGCAAATAGAACGCTAGATATAGCAGAAATACAAAATTTATACGAAGAAGGCCGCCTAACCGCGCTTAAAATTATAGGTCGCGACGCTAGAACAAACGCAATAATACCAACGTTTAACGTTACTTTTACAAATGGGAGTTTTTATTCAACGACGACGGGAAATATAACTTTAACAAATTGGACTAATGGAAATTATAGTTTTACAATTCGCGCAAACAATTATATTAATAATGTAGTAGAAGAATTTGAGCATATAAATATAACTGTTAAAAATGTGCTTTTAACGGCAAAAAATGAACTAGACGTTAATATAAGAGATTTACAAACGGGGGCGTTAATAACGTCGTTAGTTAATGTTACCGTGCAGTCTAACCCAACGGAAACATACCATAACACGACGACGGGAAACCTTTTATTAAATTTAACGTCGGGCGAAAGCTATAAACTTATTTTTCAAGCGATAAATTATACGGTTAACGATATAGATATTACTTTAACCGACGCGCAAGCTATAAGCGGTTTAACCGCGTACTTAGAGAAAAACGCGACGGCGGTAACTATTAACGTTAAAGACAGTAGCGGCGACGCTATCGAAGCGGCACAAATTCAAATTTATAATTATGTAAACGGAAACTTAACACTAATAGCGCAAAAAAGCACGGACGTTTTAGGTGCGGCGACGTTTAATTTAATACTTGACACAAATTACGTTTTTAATATTTCTAAAACGGGTTATACTACGCAAACGTCGACGGTAGAGTTAACGAGTACCGGCTTAAGTTTTACGCTTGTGCCTTCTAGCGGCATTACATTAGACGGCCCAACGACGGGAGTAAATCACTTATATAACCCTAAAAATACGACGTTAGCGCCGCAGTTTGTCACGTTTTCGTGGTTAGTGGTACCAACAAATGAAGCTTTAAGCTCCTTCAGTATTAACATTTACAACGGCTCGACGGTGTTAAACACTACGATTTCTTATAACAGCGTCGGCGGTACGATTTACGCGGGCTATAATTTTAGCGCCTACGAGAATAAAACAATAATTGTTAAATACGCATTTCAAAAAGACGGGTACGACGAAGTGGTTTTTAATAAAGGATATTTGATACTTGCGCCGACTAATTTAACGATAACGGCACAAAACGCGCGACAATTCGCCGCTAACAACTTACCACTAGCTTTAAGGGTTTCTTTGTGGGTTTTTTTAACGCTTATTATTATGCTTATATTGGCTTCTTTGCGCATATTGGGGAGCAATAACGTTATTATTTCGCTTCTTGTTTCAATTATTCCGGCGTGGTATTTGGCGCTAGAATTGGGCGCGTTGGGCGCTATTATTACAGTAATGATTATAATATTTATTAGACGAAGCGGCGAGAGTGTGAGTATATGAACGGCAAAAATATTTTAATCATAATGGTATCTATAAATATAGTTTACCTTTTATTTTCGTTTTCGTGTGCAACTGCAAGCGGAACGGACGCCAATACTTGCCCGACGCTTCAAGGTTCTATAATTTCAAATTTATTTAACTTAGACAGCAATACGGATTTATGGGGAACGGGTTTAACCGCGACCGATAGCTTTAGCGGTTCTTACGGTTCGATAGTTGACGCGCAAAGTGGAACGAGTGCGGGAGAGGACAGCGGTTTTAGTTTCGGCATAATATTAGACGGGCTTAAAATGGTTCTGGGTTTGTTTACGCTCTTAACGCCGTTTCCTATAATCGACTTAATAGTATCGTTAGAAGTGCCTTTAATTATAACAATGTTTTTCGTGCCGTTCTTAATTATAATTTACGCTTTAAGTCTAATGGAGTTTATACGGGGTGCTAACTTTGGTAGTAGCTGATTATAATATTTTATACTCCTTGTGGGGCACATTTTGGCAAACGCAGGGGCTTATATGGCTAGCGTGGGCGTTAGTTGGCCTTTTTGTGTTTTTTCTCCTTATTAGTGTTATAAAATTAAATCCTTTAGAAGCGTTCGCCGTCGAAGGTTCGTTTATGATGGCTTACGTTTTATATTTGAATGTAACTATATTTAGTTGGGTGATTGGTCTATTAATAATAGTAATCGGGTATTTAGTCGCGCGCGTCGTGGCGGGAAGATTCTTAACAGCATAATAAAACGGTTGTTAGGTTTCGCATTGTTTGGCTATTTAATAGCTTTGACAATGTACGCGACGTTTTACCCGCACCACTTTATAGTGGACGAAACCGGCGACGTAATGCCAAAAAAAAGCACGCCGCGTTTAGAATGTGACGAGGAAAAAATAAAAGAAATGGATAACGGCACTTGTTTAAATCAAAATTGCGCCTTTACTTCTACGGGCTTAATGCCTTTTAATACGGCTTGTGTTGCTTATGATCTACCGGCGGGCCGCGAGAACATTTACGCGAGATTTAAAGCGCCGTATTTCTATTATATGATTAAATATAATGTTTGGATTATGTTATTATTTATAAGTGGTATTCTGTACCAATGTAAGAAAGAAATAAAAAGCTTTATTAAAAAGCTATGATTAGCGGGGTTTATGGACGGTGATACTCAAAAATGGCAACAACTTCGAGCATTACCAGCTTTATCGTAGCTTTTATTTTAATGATTGGTGTAGCTCTACCTTTGGCAACTTCGGTAATTGCAAGTTTAGCGAACCTAAGCACAACAAACGCTTTAATCGTGGCTTTCATTCCGACGGGTGTAATTGTAAGCGGTCTTATTATGGCTTTCAATATGGCAAAGAACAAGAACTAAGCATTAAAAACAACGCAAGGCGGGCACTTTCCGCCTTAAGTTTTCTATTTCTTTTTTTATTTTTAATTCCGTTTTCTAGCGCGGCACAAGGCCCGTTTAATGTCGGGGACGAAGTGTTTATTTATTCTAATTGCGTACAAGATACCGGCGGCGCGCGCGTTTTTTTGGACGCTAACCAAACGTTAACCGTTTACACGCAAAACGGCACGATTTACGCAGATAATTTGTCAATGACGCAATACGAAACGGGCAAATTCTCGCAAAATATAACTTTTAATAGTAGCGGCGAATACTCTTTAATTAAACAATGTAACAGTAGCGGGCTTATAGCCGTCGGCGGCGACGTGGCCCAAGTAAAAAATATAAACGAGGACGTGGAAAAATTGGCCCTATTTGGATTAATGGTTTTATTCAGTATTGGTTTGTTATTGTGGGGAATGGCTTATATTTTTGATTCCGTCGTATTTCACGCTATTGGAGTGGTTTGGTGGTGGGGGAATTACAGCCAAGCCGACAGCATTATAAGCGGCGCGCCGGCGTTAGGATTGACTTTATTATTTATCTTAGGTATAGCGCAATTATTCGAAGCGATACAACTAAGCGGCGAGCATAAAAAAGAAAAGAGGGCGGCCGCTAGACTTCAAACTTAGCTAAGCGGTAGCTCGGCGTATCCGAGTTAGGACGTTCGAGGGTTCTAAATCCGAAGGGGTGCGCTCCCTACGTCCGACTTTACCCTTATAAAATGAAAATAGAAAATAAAATTATTTCGACTTGTTTAATTGCTTTAATGTTATTATACGCAGTCGTGGCCGACGCGCCAGACGTGGTTTATCCTTCGCCCGTTAGTGGTGGCAATTTGTCAGTTATTAACGGAACTTACGCAGAAATGTTTATTTTTAACGAAACGGGCGGCAACGTGGTAATTATTAACGACGAGGACGTTTTTTATAATTTAACAGATTTTACGCAAGGCGAAACAAACGACGTTTTATTTAATGCGGGAAATTCTTTTATAATTCAAAAAGAGGGCGTTTACGCTATCGACTTTAGTATAAGTTTTAGTGGCGGCGGTTCTGATTTGTACGGCGTCACCGTCTTAAAAAACAACGTGCCACAAAATAACTTATATATACACCGCAAACTAGGCGCAAGCGGCGACGTTGGGAACGCGGGCGGTACCGGTATTTTAACGTTAAACGTGGGCGATATTGTGAACCTTGCTATTGAGGACGAAGCCGCGCCGGCGGGGGCAGACGACGCTACTATTGATATGGCGAACCTAAGAATAGAAAAAATAGAAACGCGAACCGTTAACGGAACCACAATAACGAATTTAAACGATTTGGGCGACGTGGACGTAAGCACACAATCCGAAGGCGACTTTTTACAATATAACGGCACGGGCTGGGAAAATTACGACTTATTTAATGACGATTTAACGTTTAACGGCGATATTGTGTTTACTGAAGATGTACACGGTACCGCTCACGTTATCCAAACAGGACACAACGCTCAAATCAATATGATAAAAGGCGTCCTTAATTATTTTTATTGGGTTGATGGTGTTAAATTTACCAATGCTCCGAAGGGGTGGACGGCAGAAAAAGACGGCAGTATAATTGGTATTTCAGTTACTTACGATGTAGTTTCTTCGGGTGGTACGGGTTTCCCTTCATTAAGTTTTAAAACACTTATTAACGGCGCAACATTAGGCTCGGCGTCTGTTGGTGGCCCTACAGCTGTGGGCAACCAAAGAACAACGCGTTTAACGTGGGCAAGAGATACATACGCTTTTAGTGCCGGCGACAATCTGCAAACAATCGCATTTTTGCAGGCCTTCGGGGGAACTCCTACGATGGTCATTGACAGTATAATAATGACAACAAGGATTGTGTACGATGAATAAAAAAATAATGAGTTTAATAATTGCGCTTATGCTTATTCCTTTTGCCTTCGCAATCCAAGAAGCGCAAACACTAACGCAAACACAAGTTAATAATTTTCCTATTGAAAATTATAACACCGTCGGAGAATTGGC
>QMNH01000087.1 GCA_003647675.1 Candidatus Falkowiibacteriota bacterium
CTTGCTTTTCCCGCTGGAATAGATATTTCTATGGGAATAATAATAATATGAAGATTTTAATAGCTTACAAGACGAAATTAGGCGGATCCAGGGAGTACGCCGAGTGGTTGGCAGAGGCTCTAGGTACTACTCCTAAAACTTTCGATAATATTACGAAAGAGGAGCTTGAGGGCTCTGACGCTTGCGTAGTTATATCCGGCACCTATGCCGGCTTTATGCCCCTTAATAGATTTCTTAAAAAGAACTGGAAAGTTTTAAAAAATAAGAAGGTAGCGGCCGTGGCTCTGGGCGGAATTGGACCCGAACACCGCTGGAGCCGGTTTTCATACCGGCGTATTCCGGTGCGAATCCGGGAAAAGATAAAGTACTGGAAAATTACAGGCAAGGGAGACGAAAAAAAACCGATTGAGTGGGGAGAACTTAAAAAGGAAAACCTTGATCCGGTAATTTCTTACTTAAGGGAGTAAAAGAGGGAAGAAGAAAGTATAAAGTAGAAAGTAAAAAGTAGAAAGTATAATAAAATAGGCAAACGATTATTAATGAAAACATATTTAATCGCTCCTTGCGGTATGAACTGCGGTATATGCAAGGGATACTTACGCGAGAAAAATAAATGTCCGGGGTGTAGACTTTTAAGTATAGATATTCCGGTATCGATAAGGAGGTGCCGGATTAAGTATTGTGATTTTTTTAAGTCCGGAAAAGAAAAATTCTGCTATAAGTGCGAATCTTTTCCCTGTGCCCGGCTTAAACAGCTGGATAAACGATATCGGGAGAAATATTCTATGAGTATGTTAAAAAATTTGGAATATATTCAGGACAGGGGAGTAAGGGAGTTTATAAAAAAAGAAAAGAAGAAATATGAAAGGGGAGATAAAGTAATTTGTGTTCATGACAAGAGGTTGTATTAGGGAATTAATAATTAAATTTAAAATATATAGAAAAAATCATGAATTGAGGACTAAATACTTAAACCGCCTATTTCAGACGGTTTTTTATTTTTTCTTTATTGCTATTTTATAATTTCTTTCTTGATTTTATTGGCTAATAATTTAGTTAGATATTTTATTTCGGTCATAGTAAATTGAAGTCTTCTGACTATTTTTAGTATTATTAGATTTATGAAATAAATTATTAATACTAGCGTAATTAATAAGAAAATAGTGAAAAATTATTGACAATATATAATAAATATGCTATAATTAAAAAATAATTAATTAGTATGTTTTAAAAATTTAAATAATAAATAATTAAATAGTATTAACCAAGGAGGTGCGCGGTGAAAAAGAAAATATGGACCGGTTTAGGAATCGTTATCACTTTAGTAGCTTTGGTAGTCAGTTATTCAATTTTTTCTGCCGAGATTAAAATTCATTTCGGATTTGGAAGTTATCTCTCGGTGAAAGAAATAGCCAAAACGGCAAGAACAACCAGGCTATTAAGCAGAAATTCCATGCAGGTAACCCAGGCCCTAAGAGCGAGTACTGGGAAAAAAGATTTGAACGAACTGGGGCAATTGATTAGCCTTATCAAATTGGAACCTGAAGATTGTAAGTATGCAACCCAAAATTCAAGGTTTTCAATGGTGGCTTTAATGATTGTTTCCGATGAAGCGGCTAAACAGTTAATTGGTATTTACAAAAACAAAATGGCCAGATTGGATATTGACGGCAATAAAATCGGAAAAATTTTTGTTTCATATCCTCATTTATTGGACTTAGTCGCTATCCAGGCCAGAGAAAAAGCGAAAATATTAATAAAAAAGGCCCAATACGAAAAAAAGAAAGAGTTAATAACACAAGCATCAAATCTTTATAATTTTGCGGGTGTATGCGAGTATGCCCAGAGCAGTCTTAGTAGACATCCAAAAAATATTTTTAAAAAGCCGTCGACTTCTATATAATAAAAACGGCTTATGAACTCTTAACGGGAGACGCAAAACAAAATGTGTCTCCCTTTTTTATTTTTTCTTTATTACTATTTTATAATTTCTTTCTTGATTATATTGGCAAATAATTGTAGAGTTAATAAGTAATGAAAATTTTTTATGAATAAAAAAAGAAATCCATTAATAAATTTATTTATATATTCCTGGAAATACTCTTCCAGAAAAGGGCTGTTTATTACATTCGTTGTTTTTTGTGTTATCGCCAATTCATTCCAGTTATTAGAGCCAATAGTAATTAGTAGAATATTTAACTCAGTTCAGTTTTCGGCAAATGACCCTGGGTTATTTTCATTTATTGCCCAAAATTTAATATTACTTGTTTTTATTACTTTTGGTTTTTGGTTATTTCACGGCACTTCTCGCTTGATGGAATATAAGAATGCATTTCTTATTAGAAAGAATTACAAAAAGGAGATGTTTGATAAAGTTATAGATTTACCGGTTGAATGGCAGAAAGATCATCACTCGGGAGATACAATTGAT
Organism: Candidatus Falkowiibacteriota bacterium; assembly: GCA_003647675.1. Classification (GTDB taxonomy): domain Bacteria; phylum Patescibacteriota; class Patescibacteriia; order Patescibacteriales; family UBA12075; genus B7-G4. The sequence goes on from QMNH01000087.1 coordinate 2,432, forward strand.
AGGATCAATAAAGCCTCGCATAGCTTATATCAATTTTCGTCACATATTTTTGAAATTGTACAGAATTTAATTAGATTATTCGGTTCGATTATAATTCTCTCGATATTCGATTGGCGAATCGCATTAGCGGCTGTTTTTGTTTCTGTTTTTGCGATTTGGACATCGCTTAAATTCGATAATAAATTAAAAATCGGATATAGAAAAGTTTTTAAAGCAGAAAATTATTTAGCCTCGGCAATTCATGATTATATTAGCAATGTTATTACGGTTATAACCCTGAGACTTAAGAAAAGAGTTTCAGGTGAGATTGAGAGCCGGTCCATGTTAGCCTTTAATACATTTAATAAAAATCGCAAGATAGATGAATTCAGGTGGTTTATTATAAGCATGTATACCTCGATTGCGATATCAGCAGCCCTGATTTTCAGCGCCTATACATCCCACAAGGCCAGGGGAGTTATTGCTATTGGAACACTTTTTATTTTGTATAGATATTTAAAAAATATGGGTGGATTTTTCTCTAATTTTGCCTGGAAATATGGAGAGATAGTAAGGCAGGACACCGCAGTAAAGATGGCTGAATATATTAACGTAGAGCAGAAAAATGTTACTCTTGAGACAAAAAAATATTATTTACCAAAAAAATGGCGCACCTTGCAGGTAAAAAATTTATATTTTAGTTACAAAAAAGTCGATAAAAAAGAGAGCGTTTATAATCTTAGCAATATTTCATTAACAATCAGTCAGAAATTAAAAATTGCCTTAATCGGAGAAAGCGGATCAGGAAAAAGTACAATATTGTCTCTTGTTCGGGGCCTTCATCATCCGGGTAGAAATAATGTGTATTGCGATGGAAAAAAACTTGAATATGGTTTGCGCCATTTGAACGAAATTACCTCCTTAATACCGCAGGATCCGGAAATTTTTAATTCGTCAGTTAAGGATAATATTACAATGGGGACAAGAGTTAGTACAGCAGATATTAATAAAGTATTGGAGATAGCAAGGTTTGATAAAGTTGTTAGTAGATTTAAAAAAGGACTTAGAACTAATGTGCTTGAGAAAGGAGTTTCGTTAAGTGGGGGAGAGAAGCAGAGGTTGGCTTTAGCGCGCGGATTGCTTATGGCTAAAAATTATAATATTCTTCTTTTAGACGAACCGACCAGCAGTGTTGATAGCGCTAATGAAATAAAAATATACCAGAATATTTTTAAGTATTACGAAGACAAAACTATCCTTTCGGCCATACATCGCCTGCATTTACTGCGATACTTTGATTATATTTACTATTTTGATAAAGGAAAAATTATTACTGAAGGTACGTTTAATATGTTATTACGGGATGATAAATTTAAAATACTGTGGGATAATTATACGAAGAATAGATAATATAAAAATTCATTAAATTTTATAAAAGACCATTTTTTGGTCTCTTATTTTTTATAAATAATTTATATTTTTTTAATACTTATAAAATTTGTTTAGTTTTTATTCGTAAAATATTCCCGCTTAAAGCAGAGGGGTTTGGTGCAATCTTCACCTTTCCACCCAGGCAAGCGTGAGATGATGGGTAAACCTCATGGTGCTTTTACATTTTATACAAAATTTATTTTTATTTTAAATAAGGTGTTTTTGTATTTTTTTCAGCTTGGGAGCAGAATGTTTGTTTTTTAACTTGATTTTTTTATTGTTTTATGTTACATTATTTTATGCTCTTTTTACGCATATTCAATGTTTTTTAGCTGGATTTCGGCGGGACGCTGAAATCTTAAACCAAAATTGGCGGGATGCCAAAAGGAGGACACAATGTTTTTAGAAAAACCGATTATTGCAGGGCAACCGTATGAAAAACTCCAGAAATTAATAGAGAAACAAACGTTCTTGAGCACTGTCTTTTACGGCAATGTTTGGCAAAAAAGCCTTTATTATCCTATACAAAAACCGGAAATGAATGTCGTATTTCAACTTGCCGACACCACCTTGATGCACACTCAAGCCAATAATCTTTGGCATAGCAAGCGTGGATATGTTTTGGGACCAAATCATTTGCGGGGTACAAGGCATGAGACGTTTTATGCGCTGAATGACAAAAAAGATGTGCTGGCAACGCTTAGTTGGGTGCCGGGCGATAATGAATTATTCGCCAAAGATATTTTTATCCTGGTAAATCCTAAAGAAGTGCACTGCCTTGCCTGGGTCATCAAAACGGTTTGGTATTGGCCGGCTTCAGATGAAAGGGAGTGGGATACGGGGAGTGTTTTTGATACTCAACCCATGGGCGTCAACATCGACGTCATCATCTACAAAAAACCGAAAGACATGGGTTTTGGTGAGCTGGTAGAACTGGCGACAGAAAAGAAGCGCCAACGAGAAAATGCTTATTTGTATCCGCCCCCAGAGATGCCGGATTTGCCTGGCATAGAAAAAGCCTTGGAGCATGGATGCGTCGTTCGTTCTTTCGGTTCGGGCGGAGGTCTTCGTGTGGTCAGTATAGAAAACAAAAACGGTTTAAAAGGATACGGTGAGCATCCACACGTTGAAGAAGCCTTGGTTCACTCCAGTGAAGATTATCTTGCCGGTGGCAGGCCTTACAACGAGGTTTATGGAGGTCTCTGTCCCCATTACTTA
>QMNH01000088.1 GCA_003647675.1 Candidatus Falkowiibacteriota bacterium
TACGTGGTTACCGACGGTTCGGATTCCGATCCTGGTTCTAAAAATGACGGTATTATAGAAAACATCATATTGGAAAAACAAGAAGACGGAGAATGGTATTTTCATATCAAATACCAAAATAAATATGGCTGGGGGCAGGTCGCGCATAAGAAATTTTTAGTGGATGTTACTCCGCCCGAAGATTTTATTTTAGGGGTAGATAACGGCGGAGACGACACAAATCCTACTCCAAAGTTGAAATTCAGCACCAAAGATAAAACTTCGGGAATAAGTCATTATTTTGTTAAAATCGGCGAAGAAACTATAAAAGTAAGTCCGGAAGAAGCGTCGGAAGGCTATTACCGGCTAAGCGTTTTAACTCCGGCGGAATATTTCGTTAATTTGGCCGCCGTGGATATGGCCGGAAATACGGCCTCATCATCGGTTAATTTTATTGTAGATCCGCTTAAGGCGCCGATAATTACCGATATTCCCAAAATATTAAATAAAAAAGAAGAGCTGGTTATTAGAGGCACCAGTTTTTATTCAAGGGTAACGGTTAAAATTAATATAAGCAAAGCCGGGGAAGATCCGATTGAAGCTATTGTAACCACTGACGATGAAGGAAATTGGTCGTATTTTCATAAAGAAAAATTGGAAAAAGGCAATTATGAAGTATGGGCGAAAATAGTAGATAAGCGGGGAGCGCAAAGTCTAGACAGTACCAGGCATCTTGTGGCCGTTGTTTCGTCTTCAATAATATGCGCGTACGGCTGGTGGATCGTAATATTGCTTTTATTAATAATTGTATTTTTAGTTTTATATATCATATACCAAAGAAGCCGTTTTAAAGAAGAAAAAACCAGGATAAGAAAAGAAAACGATGAGGTCAAAAATAAGTTAAGCAGAATTTTTGCCGCTCTCAGAGAGGAAGTAGATGAGCTTATAGAATTGGCTGATAAAAAGCCCGGCTATTCCGAGCCGGAAAGAAAGATAAAGGAAAGACTGCGGGAATCGTTGGATATATCCGAGGAATTTATTGCTAAAGAAGTGGCGGATGTTGACAAGGAAATAAAATTGAAAGAAAAAGGTGGTGAGAAATAAAAAAAAATTAATTTTGAAGAATGAATTAAGAATAAAAGTCTGATTTTTTTAAATCAGGCTTTTTATAGATTTAATAATTTTTTGTTTGGCAAGTCCGCGTTTCGGTTATTAGATTGGGCGGATCGTAAAGATTGAAATTTTAAGCCAGGTTTGATATAATTTTATTATGAACAATATAAAGCTTGGAAGAGGAGAGCGCGCCCTTGTTGTCGTTGCTCATCCTGATGATGAGACAATTTGGATGGGGGGCGTCCTTTTAAGTAATCCGGAAGTAAGATGGACTATCTTTTCTCTTAGCCGTGCCAGCGACAAGGATCGAGCGCCAAAGTTTAGAAAAGTATGCAAGCTTTACGGCGCAGAATGTATTTTTACGGATTTAGACGACGAAGGACAGCTTGGCGGTATAGAAGCTACTAGAGCGGCAGAAGCATGCTTGCGGGACGGCTTAGCAGGAAAAGAATTCGATTGTTTATTTACTCACGGAGAAAACGGAGAATACGGACACCCGTTGCATATTATTACCCACAAAGCCGTAAACAATGTGTTAAAAAAAAGTTTTTTAAATGTAAAAAAAGTTTTTTATTTTGATTATAGAAAAAAAGAAAACAATATTATTTCCGGCAAGAATCCGGATTTTATTGTTGATTTAAGTAAAGACGAATTTTTTGAGAAAAAAAGAATAGTGTCGGAAATGTACGGTTATCCAATAGATGGGATTGATGTGGGATATTGCAATAATCAAGAATTATTTAAATTATTAAAGAAATAAATTATGAAAATCGCGGTTTTACACGCTTATCCGCCGGAACCTGACGGATTAAGCATACAAGGAAATTTACTTTATCGAGGCTTAAAAGAGCTGGGGGTGGACGTAATGCCATGCCATTACGCGCCTAGCTTCCAGAAGCAGTGGGTGCTGGACGCCTATAAGCCGGACATTGCCATTGGTGTTGGCTGCTGGACTTATGCTCCCGATATTATATTAAGTCCGCAAAACAGCGGAGTTATTCCAATACCTTGGTTTGTGGCTAACGGCTGGGTTGCCAATTACCACAAGCTTCTTTCCGGACTGCCTTTGGTTTTTACGACTAGTGAGTGGGTTAAGGAAACTTATCGGCGGGACGGAGTAGACGTAAAGAATTACCGGACTTTACCGATTGGATTTGACGCCGATGAAATGAGACCCATTTCGCAAAGCGATCCAAAAGTTAAAAAATTGCGCGAGATGCTGGGAATACAGCCGCACGAGAAAATGATATTAACAATCGGCGGAGACGTGACAAGCAAGGGCGCACAGGAGATGTTTAGGGCTTTGGCTGAGATAGATAAAGACTTTAAAGAATGGAAGTACGTGCTTAAGCATTGGGACTCCGAGTCGGCCGAGGCGCATGGCGCGGAAGAAGAAGCTCTTTTGGACAAACTGGGAATTGATATGGGAAAAATTGTTTATTTATCCGGCGCGTTTTCGCACGATTTTATGCCTTATTTAATCGCGGCCTGCGATATTTACGCGGCGCCTTCGCGCCTGGAGGGGTTTGGCATGATCCAGATGGAAGCCGAAGCCTGCGGCCGGCCGGTTATTTCCATAAACGTCGGCGGTCCGGTTGATACGATAGTGCACGAAAAAACCGGCTTTTTAGCCGGCATCGGGGAAACAATTGAATTAACGGAAGAGTGGGCGAGCGAAGGCATGGGTTTTGACGCTGACCATAAAATAGTATTTGAAAAACCAAAAGTATTTGCTTATCGGGCTTCTATTTCGGATTTGGCAAAATACACAAAAATGCTTTTAACCGATGATAAATTGCGCGAGGAGATGGGCAGGAACGCGCGTGAGCATGCTATGGCTAATTTTCAGTATAAGGATGTAGCGAAGAAGGCATTAAAGATGATAGAGGAGAATATAAAATTATGAATATAGAATTTTGAATTACGAATTTAGAATAAAGAAAACCCGGCTTCATTACGAAACCGGGTTTTTTGTTATATTATTTACTGTGTATATTATTCGAAAAACAATACTTTTTTTTGTTTTACGCTTTCATAGGCGTAAATATACATGCCGGCTGTCCAGCCTTGATAAGGTTCTCCTTGTGGCTGGCCGGTTTGGCCGTGTAGCCATTCGTTGAATTCGGAACCTTCCTCAAATTCTCTTATCTTAAATTTTTGCAGGTTGGCTTTTGCCAGATTTTCCAGTTCGGTTTCGGCCTTTTTAAATTGCTTCATTTTTATTAAGGCTGCGATATAAAATCCGCCGGTAAAGGGCCAAACCCCGCCGTTTAAGTAGTGGTAAGGAGTTCGGGCGTCGCATTTGGAAAAATAAGAATGCCACTCCTTATCGCCCGGTTTTATCGGCGGCCAGATGGCTTTACAGGGGAAAGGTTGGTTAATTTTTGCTTTTTCAATATGCATTAAAATATTTTTAGCAATTGTTTTGTTCGCCAGGCCGGAAATGACAGCCAATAGATTACCGAGCGTATCAAACCAAGTTTCCTGCTCCCGGTCGCCGTCATTGTTTTTCCAGTTCCAGGGAACGTAGTAGCCAAGCTTTTTATTATACATATCAAGGTAAGGCCAGGTTTTGCCGTTAACGTTTTTCTTTAAGCGTTTAGCCTCTTTGTCATCGCCGATTAATTTTAAAACAGCGTAATAAAGCGCTTGGGTATTTAAGACATGCCCGTATTTATGCGGAAAAGCGTCCTGCCAGTCCATGGTCGGCTGCTGGGCCAATAATCCATCTTCGTTCGGATCCTGGTATCTTAACCAGATCAAGGCTTGCGCCAGGCTTTTTTTATGTTTTAATATTGTTTCATGGTCCTGGTACGCTTTGGCGTAAACGTAATGGCCGATAATGTACCAAAGGGAAGAATCAATTGAATTATAGGTTTTGTCGCTTCGGCGGTCTAGATTATAGGAGCCAACACAATTCGGAATTTGCCCTTTTTCAGATTGCCATTTTTTCAATATGTTTAAGCTTTTTAAAAACGAAATTTTAAATTTAGTATCAATTAAGGAAGCTCCTAGAGCCGTAATCATTGAGTCGCGCGACCAAGTAGCTTCGTATCCGCCTTTTAGGCCGGAAGCGTAAAAACCCGTTGGTTTAGCGCAAGAGTCAATTACTTCTATGGCTTTTTTGTAAGCTTGTTTTTTTATGTCCATATAATATTAATATACAATAATCAACAAACAACATTCATTCAACTCTTAATATATTAATAATCAATTTTATATTTAATTATTTAAATGTTGAGTATTAAATGGTTATTGAGTGTTGGTTGTTGTATATTGATAATTAACTCCCTTACTTTATATAAAAATTATATTTATGATGTCCATTAACACATTCAAATTCAGTTCCTTTAAGCGGTTTAAAAAAGTAGGGAGTAAATTTTTTTAGGGCTTTTATTTCATGCGGTTTGCGGTGTTTCGCGTCATCAAAATCGTTCCAACCTAAAACCAGTAGCCCTTTTTCTTTAATAATATCATAAATTCCCTCAAAGGCTTTTTCGATTTTTTCATCCTGGTTTAATCCCCAGCCAAGCACTCCGTTAATAAGGATAAAATCAAAATAATTAGTTTTAAAATGATTTTTTACGTTGGCGGCATCGTCGATTATATGGCGGCCGGGCGAACCGTATTTTTTCCTTTTCGGATCAATATCAATCGTCCAAAGCTCTCGACCGGAAAAAAATTCATTATAAAATTTCTCATAATCTTCCCGTCCGATATCAAGAATTTTTTTTGGATTAAAATTACCCAAAACATAAGGAATAATAATTAATTCCAGCACATTTCGGTCGCTGTATTTTTCCCTTTCAAAGAGATTTTTATTAACGATTTTATTACAAAAAAATTTATAATAGCAAGTTTTTATAATTTTCATTATATTTATGTCTTATTAGTTTTTTCTATTGCCAGCCTGGCCAGAAACTAAGATATGCTGGATTCCGCTCCCTGATTAA
>QMNH01000089.1 GCA_003647675.1 Candidatus Falkowiibacteriota bacterium
CTATATGAAAGGTCTAAATCATATATAGCGCTGGTACCGCGCACTAAGCCGCGCAGGGAATTTTCGTTATCGGTTGATTTAACCCGGCCGATGCCGTTGTCTGAAGTATAGTAATAAGGCGGCGCGATATTAAAGCCATTATAATCTTCAACCGCCCAGTATTCCTGCCAGTCCTCACTTAACGGTTCAATTAAACCTGCTTTTGTCACTACCCGGTCGGTCCATTCGCTGACACCGCCGATTAAGTCATAAATTATATTAGAGTTAGTTAGAGCTAGGGCGATACTGCTAGACGCTTCATTAAACAGGCTCGCAGTCGGCAATTGCAGGCCGTCTGAAATTAAATCAATGTCGTTTTCCGCTGTTCGTATTACATTATCGGCAATAGTCAGCCATTCATTTTCCGTAATTAGATGGTAATCTTCTCCTACCTCCTGGCAAGCCAGTTTCGCTTCACCCTGCGTAACGTTCACCCATACCGGCGTTGAACTAGACCCGTGTTCGTCCTCTAGTCTGGCTTCGCTCGCCGACACACAGAAACCGGGCATAGTACCGTATTTAGTTAATCCCGGAACCCAGACATATCCGTCCGCGCAATAAGACTCGAAAGCGCCGGCAACAAGTTTTCCTTCAACGCCCATGTCGCCCATGGTTTCATCAACTGCTTCGTCAAGCGCCAAACCGCAACCTCCGCCGGAGCAGACCATTAGCCGGCCGTCAACCGTCATCTCGCCGACTACGCTTACGCGCCCGGTTTCGGCAATATTAACCACGCTGATTCCGTCAAATTGGAAATCGGCAATATTGCCCTGGCCAACCTGATTAACCACAAATGCCGTTTTATCGGTCGTGGTTGAAGTCACAATCTCTACAATAGCAACGTCCGGTTCAGTAGAAGAGGCATCATAAGCAGACACAGTGCCTAGCTTAATATTGCCTTCTTCGGTAATGGTGACAGCTGGGCTGCCGGAGCTAGGTTCCGGGGATCCAGAACCGGGCTCCATAGCAGCTTCCAGCGTGCTGATTCTATGATCAATTTCCCCTAAATTAGTTTCAAGCGTTAGTAGTCGGCTCGAAATTGCGTCGACACTACTAGCGACTTTTAGCAGTTCATTATCTACGGTGTTAAACGCTACCGTTAAATGCTTATCAAAAGCATTAATCTGATCATCTACTATCGTAGTTACTGAGCTTGCTATATTATAATCTTCAATAGCTTGCGATAATAATATTTCAACTTCATCTTCAATTTCCATCTCGGCGATATGCTGTGTAATTCTTGATTCTACCAATTCTACTGTCAGACTCTTGTTTCTACGTGAAATTAATACCTTGGCTACGCCCTCTCCCTCATCAAGGCCTTCTAAGGCCACGCCTACGGTTGGATCTCCCGGGTTTGCCCGCATAGCATATCCCGGTGTAGAAGAAGCGCTGGTTAAGCTGTCGCCCGGCCTTATAGATCCGTTTTCCGCGCTTACCTTGGCCGGAACCTGACCCAGCATACCGACTATAACATAGTTTGGATCGTCATTATATCCGAATTGATTATTCCCTACTATTGACGGGTGAGTGGAAACTATTCCCATTACGTTTCCGTCCGAACCCCGGTCGCATCTCTTAACCGCGTTCTCTTGGCCAACATCAACGCAAACGGTTTCGCCTGCCTCTAAATTAATATCGTCTGTATAGAAAAATTCCGCATAGTCAGAACCGTTTGTATACCAAGCACCGGTTGAATTAGAATCTCCGGCTACGCTTAATATATAGCCAGGCGTAGTAGAACCGATGCCGACATTGCCGTTAGCCAGTATTGTCAAGGCAATATTTTCTCCAACTGTTGTTGAAGTGCCGATAAAAAATTGGTCAGTTGTATCGTCAACGCCCATATAGAAATCATTGGTATCGCTGTTAAATATCAAACCGGTATCCTCGGACGCGCCAGTGCCGACTAAAACAGCGCTTTGGGCTCCGCCGGAAGTATCAAAGGTTAGGTAACCGTTAGAATCCACGGTAATATCGGCGTATAGCGTATCGCTGTAAGCTAGCTGGAACTGGGTGTCAGCCGATGATTTTATGGAAAGCATGGCACTGGATGTTGTAGTGCCGATGCCTAGATGTTTATTGGTATCGTCCCAGTAGAAATTAGAATTATCATGGGTCAGGGCCGTGCCGTTTGAGAATACTATTGAGCCGGAAGTAAACGAAGTAGCGCCGGTGCCGCCATTAGCCAGACCTAAAGTGCCGGTAACGTCCAAATCATCGCCGGTACCGGATAAACTAATCGCGCCTAGAGTTAGTACCTGTGAACTTTCGCTTATATAATTCTTGCCGGCGGCTACGCTTACCTCTGTTGAATTATCGGTGCCGGCTATGTCTACGTTTAGGGCGGTTCTGGCTCCGGCCGCGGTAGTGGCGCCTGTGCCACCTTTGTTTATGGCCAGAGTAGAAGTGGATAATATACCGCCAGTGCCGTTACCTAACAGGATATCGCCGGATGATAAAGTAACTGCGCCGGTGCCGCCTCTATTTACGTCCAAGGTACCGGTGGTGTCTGACAAAGCGATTTCCAGAGTATTTGTAGCAACGTCCAGCCATTTGCCGGTGCCGCTGTCATATACCAACAGGTCGCCGTCTGACGGACCGGAAATATTAGTATCGCTTAAATCGCTTATGCTTCCGGCTGAATTTGCCCAATACAGATTGCCAAGGCCGTCTGATGTAAGCGCCTGTCCGCTTGCGCCGACAACTGTCGGTAAGTACCAGGTTAAATCGGTAGCCAAAGCGGACGAAGCGGCAAAACCGACATAACTACCATCGTTATACATCTTATGGCTGGTTAAAGTTAGTACTTTTAGTCCAGCCATGTAAAAACTGGAGCTGGCCGTATATACGTCATCAGCGTAAATTGAACCGTTGACTTCCAAATTATGAGTTAGAGTAGTTGACCCGATTCCGACCTTCCCGGCTTCGTTTATGTAAAATAGGCTGGAACCGGTAGAAGAAGCAATACTGAACGGATCGGTTCCGGCGGTGCCTTCTAGCGCCAAAAGCGCTGTCGGCGTTGACGTACCGATTCCTACCCGGTCAGTATAGGCGTTAACATACAAAGTATCGGCAATAGTGGTAGTGCCGGTTATTACGGCTGTATCACTAATTACCACGTCGCCGTTGTTAGCGGCCATCAGGGTCAAATCAAGATTTTCATAAGCGCTGTCAGTCTGGATATAGCCCGGTCCCTGAAAATTTATATTGCCGGCGCTGTCGTTGGTAAATATAAGATCATAAGCCATGGCCACGTCGCCGGATGAGCCGAATTGAACCGGATTATTAAATACGGATGCGGCCTCGGAGATGGTTACGATATCCGAACCGCCGGAATTTAAGGTCAGCAAATTGCCACTGGTGCCGTCGGAGCGGATATAGAGACCGGAAGAAGTCGCGCCGGTATTGGTATTATAAATACTGGCCATATAATCGGTGGAAGAGCCGGTAATATCCAGTAAATAGCTTGGGTTATCAGTTCCCATGCCGATGTTGCCGGTGGCATCAATATATAAAGCTTCAACACTCGTGGAAGCGACATGCAGTAACGGACCGGATTTAGATCCGTCTGAATATAATGTTAAGAGAGAATCTGGAGAAGAAGAGCTGATGCCGACCCGGCCGACATTTGTAATATGCAGTCTATTATAATAAGTTCCTCCTGTATTAGTAAGGAAGGAAATAGAACCAAGGTCTTCTTTAAAAGCAGTCATTCTAACTTGATTGCGTATTGATGCATTAGAATAATTTGATCCAATTACATCTATTGATCCCATAACCGTTTCGCCCTCGTAAAAATTAAATGACCCGTAATTACTAGAATCTGTCCATGTTAATCTTTCAAATACGTTTTCTCCATTACCGACAATATGTAGTAATGCGTCAGGACTAGTGGTTCCGATGCCGACATAGCCGTCAGGCATAATAAATAAACTGGAAGTGCCTTTTACTTGATTAGTAGAAGTCTCATAATAAGCAATCTGACCGGCATCACCGGTATTAACTACGCCCGAGCCTACGCCGGAACCGAGATTTTCCCAGGTACCGGCATTATTCCTGTATTGCATAGTCCCGCCCGAATCCCTAATACCGTAAGCGCCGTCAGCGGTCGTAGTTCCGAAATATAGATATCGGCTTGGGCCCTCCACGAATACATCGCCGTAAACGTTTAATTCCTGCGCTGGTGTTGTTGTGCCGATGCCGACGTAACCGTTTATATCTATTGTCATTCTAACCGCATCTACTGTTCCGAGCTGTAAAGCCGCGTCATTGTTTAAATTATAGGCTCCTAATAAAACGCTATTAGACAAAGCATCGATATAAGCATTATTTTCAGGATCAACGCCATCGGCGCCGGTTAATCCCAGTATAAACCCAGTAGTGCCGCCATCCTGGGTAAATTTAATAAACGAATTATCAGTCCCGCTCGTATCATCACTATCAGCCTCCAGATACAATGCGGAATCACCAACACTTGAAATATGAAGATTATAATCCGGACTCGTCGTACCGATACCAACCTTACCGTCAGGCATTATAAATATACTAGAAGTGCCGCTTACCGCGTTAGTGCCGGTTTCGTAATAAGCTAATTGTCCGGCCTCCCCGGTATTAACCGTTCCAGCGCCCGAACCGTTAGTTGTCCAGTACAACGAACCGTCACCATAAGTAGTTAAAACTTGCGCCGGCGAGCCGTCCGCTATCGGTAAAGCCCAGACAAGGTCAGTAGCCAACGAAGAAGAGGCTTTAAATCCGGCATAATTAGAGCCCTGATACATTCTGACTTGCCCTTGTGTCATAACCGGCTTACTATCCATGTAAAAAGTTGAGCTTGAAGTATAGATATCAGTCGCGTAAAGAGAACCATTAATTCCTAGTTTATAATAAGGCGTAGTGGAACCGATGCCGAAATTTCCGTTTTGCAGTATGGTCAAAAGCGTTGATGAGCCAATAGTAGTGGA
>QMNH01000090.1 GCA_003647675.1 Candidatus Falkowiibacteriota bacterium
ATGGATATGGAGGATAAAATTTTTAATATTCTTATTCCTGTAGAAAAAAAAATTAAAATTAAAAATGGCAAACGAAAAATCGTGGAAGAAAAAATTTTTCCCGGTTATGTGATGGTGGAAATGGTTGTTAATGACGATTCGTGGTACGTAGTGCGCAATACTCCGAATGTTACCGGCTTTATCGGCACTGGAACAATTCCTACGCCGATAAGCGATAAAGAAATAAAAAGCCTGCAGAAAAGAATGGGCGTGGAAGAGCCGAAATTTAAAATTGACGTTTCGCTCGGTTCTCCGGTTCGGATTATTGACGGTCCATTTAAAAATCTGGAAGGGAAAGTAACTAACATAGACGAAGCTAAGGGAAAAATAAAAGTTCTGGTATCAATGTTCGGCCGCGAAACCCCGGTTGAACTGGACTTTTTGCAAATTAAAAAACTTTAACCTAGGTGTTAGCTTATTAGCTTATAGCTATTAGACTACTAAATAATAAATTCGTGAGTTTAATTAGTAAAATAAAAGCTAAAAGCTAAAACCTAAAAGCTAAGATATGGCTAAAAAAGAATTAACCAAAATAAAATTACAAATTCCAGCCGGACAGGCAAACCCGGCGCCGCCAATCGGCCCGGCCCTGGGCCAGCACGGGCTTAATATACAGGAATTCTGCACCAGGTTTAATGAAGCCTCAAAAGATAAAATGGGCGATATAATTCCGGTGGAAATAACGGTTTATGAGGACCGTAGCTATGATTTTATAATGAAAACCCCTCCGGCAGCCGAACTTATCAAAAAATACGCGAAAATTAAAAAAGGTTCAGGCAAAGCCCTGACTGAAAAAATCGGAACCATAACCCTTGCCCAACTTAAAGAAATTGCCGAGATTAAACTACCTGATTTAAACACGGACAATGTCGAGCAGGCCATGAAAATTATTGAAGGCACAGCCCGGCAAATGGGGGTTGAAATTAAATAAATATAATATTATAATTTGTGGGAGGTTAATTATTAAATTAGCCGCCTATTACCACGAAAAAAAATATGGCAAAAAAAGAAAAAATTCAAAAAATTGAAGCCACTCCTGAATTACAGCTTGATAAATCTAAATCGTATCCGATCGAAGAAGCGATTAAACTAACAAAAAAACTATCCAAAACTAAATTTGATGCCTCTGTTGAAGTGCATATCCGCTTGGGTATTGATCCTAAAAAAGGCGATCAGCAAGTGCGCGGTGCGATTAGCCTTCCCCACGGAACCGGCAAAGTAATAAAAATCGCGGCTTTTGTGCTAGCGGAAAATGAAAAGGAAGTTAAAAAAGCCGGTGCCGACTTGGTTGGCGGCGAAGATTTGATTGAAAAAATTAAAAAAACCGAAAAAACCGACTTTGCGGTTGCGGTCGCGGAGCCGGCCATGATGAAAAATCTGGCAAAAATAGCAAAAATTCTGGGCACGCGCGGCCTTATGCCCTCGCCCAAAAATGAAACCGTATCCGCCACCCCGGCAAAAACCGTAACGGAGTTAAAAAAGGGAAAAATCAGCTTTAAAAATGACGATACCGGCAATATACACGTATCAATCGGCAAAAAATCATTTGAAGATACTAAACTATTAAAAAACTATCAAACTTTGCTTGCCGGCATTATCAAGGCTAAGCCGACCTCTTCAAAGGGCGTATATATAAAAAATATTAGCCTTTGTTCTTCCATGGGTCCTGGTATTAAAGTTAATATTTCCTAAACTATTTTCTAAATTCAAATATTTTAAAAAATCCGCGGGTAAATAATCCGCGATTTTTTTATTTGCCTATCACTTCTTAATCTGATAAAATAATAAAACTTATTATTTTATGCAAAATTCGCCAATGCTATATAAAGAATTAATTCATTTTGGTAATCCCCGCTCCCAAGTTGGAATCATTACTCTTTGGACAATCTGCGATATTATAACTAAGAAGATTGATCCAAAGCTTTTTCATTCTGCCGGACAGTTATACACGAAAAACGGCATAAACTATCTGGTTAGAAACTTGCTTGCCAACAAAAATATCCGCTATATTGTTATTTGCGGACAGGACAGGGCTGGAGCCGGGCAAGACCTAAAAAAATTATGGAAAAACAAAGACAGTGTGATACTTGACAAAGAAATTAAAAAATCTTCTTTAAAAAATTTAATAACCAACGTTAAGCTGATAAATTTAATCGGCGAAGAAAATCCCGAGGTAATAGCGAAAGAAATCATTAAACTGGATCAAAACCTTAAAAGCTACGGCCCGGGAGAAATATTTCCGGCAGGAAAAAATAAAGACCTAAATGAGTTGGAATGCTCCTGGCCAAGCGATAATTCAATTTATAAAGCCAAAGGCGATACGATTGCCATCACCTGGCTTAAAACTTTAAAAAATGTGATAAAATTCGGCGATATAAAAACCACTGACGCCATGAAAATAAAAGAAATTTGCAACCTATGCGCGGTCATAAGCAGCGAGGATCCGGATAATTTTTATATTCCGAAATGGCTACCTATAGACAAGAAAAAAATAGAAAATTATCTGCCGCAAATTTTAGATGGAAAAAAAATACCCGGCCTGCATTATACATACGGCGAACGTCTACAAAAACATTTTAAAATCAACCAAGTTGAAAAAATCATAGAAAGGCTTAAAAAAGATAAAAACGCCCGTGAAGCCATTGGCGTCCTATTTGACCCCAAAGTTGATTTTAGCGCCGAACACAGGCCCTGCATAGTACTTGTCCAAGCCCTGCGTAATCATGGAGCATTAAATTTTACCGCTTTTGTTAGATCCCACGATATTTTCGGCGGCTGGCCTTTAAACGCTTTTGGATTAAGAAAACTGCAAAAAATAATTGCCGATTCCAGCGGCATTAAGATGGGCAGTTTAACAATAATTTCCGGCAGCGCGCATATTTATGATTTTAACTGGCAGGCTGCGTTGGATATAATAAAAGCAAATCTTTGCCCCGGCTTTGAAAATGATCCTTATGGTTTTTTCAGAATAGAAACCGATAAAAAAACACAAACTATTATTATAAGCCATTACTCACCGGAAGGAAATTTTCTAAAAAAATACAGTGAAAAAATTAATTCAAAAAATGCCGTAAAAAATTTAGTAAAAAAAATTGATGAAGATTTAGCTGTCTCCCTGGTTATTCACGGCCTTTACCTTGGGATAGAATTAACCAAAGCTGAGGCCTGCTTAAAATTAGGTATAAATTATATTCAGGACAAGCCGCTAATTATTAAATCGCCAGGAAAATCAACCATATAATCATATAACAATATAAAAAATTAATTTGCTATATCTAAAACCTTTTGCTAAAATTAAAAAAAATAAAAGTATATGATAAATTTAAAAAATCCTAAAACGTCCCGCTTAACTTGGGATGAATTTTTTATGAATGTCGCCTTTTTGGGCGGCAAAAGAGCCGCCTGCAAGTTTGTTGAAGCTGGGGCGGTTTATGTTGACCGTAATAACCGCATAATTTCCGTTGGCTATAACGGTCCTACGGCCGGCGACTACCATTGCATAGACGTGGGCTGCGCCAAAGTTGACGGCGAGCCGCAAACCGGCGAACTAAAAAGATGCCGCGGCGCCCATGCTGAAATTAACGGGATAATCAATGTTCAGGATACAACCAGGCTGCGGAACGCCAAATTATATATAACCACTTTCCCCTGCTATGATTGCATGAAATCTTTAAATAACGCCGGTATAAAAGAAATAATTTATCTTAAAGAATATAAAAGGATTAAAAAAGGCGGCAAAGCCACGGAAAAAGAAAACGAAGCTTGGGAACTGGCCGAACGAAGAAACATAAAAATAAGAAAATACAACGGCAAAATATTTTTTAATAATGAAAACTAATTAAACACAATTCGCATAATTCGCAATTTGCCATATTTGCATTAATTTCCGGATTCGCATTATATCTATGATTTTAGGCATAAAAAAACTACATAAACTCGTTAAAGAGATTAAGCTGGTTGAAAATCTATGCGAGCGGGAATTGAACAGTCCCGAGGGCGCCGGTTTTGACCTTCGCCTGGGAGAAATCTTTAAACTGGAAGGCAATGGATTTTTGGGCGTTGAGGAGCGCGATACACCACAAAATAAATCCGTAGGAAAATATGATGAACAAAAAAATGAAAATGAAAATTTTTTTGTATTTGCACCCGGGAAATATTATTTAATTAAAACGATTGAAAAAGTTAACCTGCCGACTTCCCTGTCCGGTATTATTTTTCCCCGCACCACCCTTTTTCGTTCCGGCCTGGCTCTTTTTAACGGCATTGTCCAGCCCGGATATAAGGGCGAATTAACTTTTGGAATTTGTAATTTGGGCAATTCAAATATAAAAATATCATTTGGCGCGCGAGTAGTGCATATTACTTTCCACGAAGTTCTGGGCGAAGGGAATGAGTACCGCGGCCAATGGCAAGGCGGTCGGGTTAGCACCGAAGGCAAGGAAACGCAAATATAATTTATTCATCCTGATTTAACAAAATTTAAATAAAAAGCCCTGGCATTCATGCCCGGGCTATGAAAAAAAATAGAATTCTAATAACTAAAAAATTAATAATCCCCCTCATCAACTGCTTTAAAAATATCAAAATGTTTTTCGTTTTTTAACACCTCAATTGATACCGTGTCCGGCGGTTTGGAGTAGCAGGTTAAGCAACGAGAAATAAGAAAAAATCGATCTTGTTTATGATTATATCTGCAATCAATGTGCTCCCCGGTAAGATGGCCGCCGCACTTGGGACATTTATGCAATACTCGTCGCCTGTCAAACATCCACTTTACATTATAAACTGGTGAGTTAGTTTCAACAATAATTTGTAAAGGTCCAAAATTTAGAAATTTTCCCCTACTATGATATACTCGGTCAATACTATACTTTTTTTTCATTTTCTCCCCTTTTCAATTATAGAATTAATATTTACTTAATGCTAAATCATTGCAAAATTTAATTATAGATATG
>QMNH01000091.1 GCA_003647675.1 Candidatus Falkowiibacteriota bacterium
GGCACGTCCTTGCCCAGGGTGGAGAGAAACTTATTGAACAGGGACATGGCCAGCTGATTTAAAAACACGTTGGCCGCGTCTGTCAAAGCGTCGCCGGTAAATTCTCCCCAATTTTCAATATAATTGCCCGTGGCCTGCTTTTGTCTTAACTCGGCCGCGCTGGGGGCGCTTTCGCTTTTGCCGGCCAGGTTCCGGACACTGAGCCAGCCTTGGTTTGCCACCCTGTAAAGAGCGGCAATATCTTTGGCTTTTTTTTCCTCAGTTAATAAATCTGTCTGTAAGATTAAAGCCGCGCCCAAATTATTCTCTACCGGGTCAAACATGTCTTGGAAACGGTTGAGAAAATCCCCGCTCTTAAGCTCTTCGGACCACCGGTCTGTCATTTCCGAAAACGTACAGGCCGGCTCCTTTGGCCGCTGATGCTGGACCAAAGCCAGGCCCAGCTTTAATTTAAGACTTAAATCCGGCTTACAAAAATTAAAGCCGCCTTCCCGCCCCTGTCTTTCTATGTATTCGCCGCCCGCCTGGTCAACAATATTTCCCAAATACTCCCCCCAGCCTTCGGTTATGAAAAGCGGCTTTTGGCCCTTACCGCCTGAACCCAGCCAGGTAGCGGTATCATAGGCGATCTTGTTTAAACCATTACGGATTACGCCCTGCAAAGCGGCTGAACCATATTTTTCATATAAAAGCTTTGAATTTTCCCAGGTCTTTTCCCATATCCAGCCGGCAATATCGCCAATTGTCTGCTTTTCCTTTGGATCACTTTTTATCTCTAACAATTTAATACCGCTTAAAGCCTTATTAAAACCAGGAAGATGAAACTCGTAAGCATCCGCTTCTTTGCTTGAAACAAAAACAAAAAAACTAACCGTCAAAAACACTATTAAAAAGCTACTGATTAATTTTCTTTTTATTCTTTTTTTATCTTGGCTTTTTTTCATTTAACTAAATACTGCTTGCTTATTTTACAAAAATACAGGAATACAAGAATATAAAAATAAATATATTTTATTCTTATTTTCTTGTATTTTTATATTCTTATATTCTTGTTAAATTAATCACGCGTCACTATTATCCAACTGCCGTATTGTTGGTATCCTCCCAGTGGACAAGGGGTGCCGTCTATGCCGTTATTGCACCAGCCCCAATTATCCTTTACTTTTACGCTGGGCCGGACAGCACAGCAAGGGCCATCTGTTCCGAAATTTGATTGGCAGGAACCGCAATTTATTAACCCACTACTGCCTGATTCACTTGCTATTAACTCCCAATAGCTGTAGGCGTGGTAAACCACGTGCGGATTATCATCGTTAGGCCGATCCCGCATTTCCACACCCGTAACCACGGTTTTGTCTCTATCCTGCCAGTCAACCGCGTACATTACCAAGGGTAGTTGCTGGCCATCTACTTTACTGTTAAAAGTAAATTTCAAAAAACCACTGCCACTTACAATATGGTTTTGAGCCTCTCCGTCTACCCGCATGTTAAATATTTCAGGTTTAATCCCGCAATAGTCGCAGGTCGGACCTGGGCAGTCAAAACAATCCCCGCCGTTGCATAGCAGAGTAGTAGCTCCAATTATATTAATTGTTGGCCTGATATTATTACTCAATCCATCATCGCATATATCTTCCGGAGGCTCCCATTCCTCCCCGTCCACTTTAACATAACTTCCAATACCGGTACCCGCGCAGGTGCCTGCGCAAGTACTATCATCTACGCAAGCCATGCCGGGATTTGCTTCGCAAAACCTGGTGCTATTATCACAGCTATAACAATTAGGAATCTCGCAATCCACATCACCTCCAGGACAAGCTATCCCGTTATTAATTCCGCCCTCGCATAAAGTGGACGTTGCACTAACGATACATTCACCGCTTTGGCAATCATCATCAATGCTGCACGGGCCTCCATTTAAACATCCGCCTTCGCAAAAACCGGCAATACATACGCTGTCAACATAAGGCTCACAACTATCTACCGTATCACAATTGCCTCCCAATACAATACCGTTAACATTGGCATAACAATAATTCAAGCAAGGCGACTGGCAATTTTCGCCGGTAATACATGAATAGCCGTCTTTAGCCCCTCCCACGCAAGTAAGAGCATCCCATTCCCATGTGCCATAACTTTTAGCAAATAAGCGTTGAACTGTTTCCGCAGTATGCATCTGACCCATCCTAGGCTGATAAGGTTTTGTCAGGCTGGTATCGGGAAATTCATAATAAAGCGGCTGGATGCCGATAATATTTTCTTTACTGTCCCAGGTAGATGGATCAGCGAATTCATAATCATGATAAGCCGGGGGTACAACCCGGCCGAAAGGCCGATAGTCGGAAATATAAGAGCACATACCTCCAACACTAGGAAAACTAAAATTACATGGAATAATAAACTCGCTACCTTCATAAACACGCCCGGACCAAAATTTATTTTGGCCGATCAAGGTTACGACTCGAACTATTCGGTTTGAATATGGAATTTGCGTAATAACTTCATAAGACAAACTAAAGGTATACGCATCCATGCTACCGCTAATATCACAAGCATGAAATTCTATCCCATCTAACATGCCATTATCATCAAAACTCGCTTGAGCTCCTTCTGTATGGCAATGATGGCAGGTACCACCGGCTCTGCAAGTATCCTTCCGGTAATACCATCTTTTATCGCAATAATCAAAATCATCATCTGGAATAGAACAACGAGAGCCGTAACAACAGGCTCCCCAATTATTATCTGCTGTTAAATATACGTCCAAATTACCGTTGCTAACACGTATACTTTCTATAAAATTCTTATTTAGTAATATTTCTAAAGGAAAAAATGAGGTATTAACAACAGCCCCGATTTGATCACTTGTATATTGTCTATATCCATACGGATTTGCGTATATAGAATCTCCGGAATATCTACTGACTATCGTTTCGTATGCTTCTTCAGACGTATAATACAATGGATAGGCACCGATATACCCGGCCCCCTCTTCAATCCCATCGCCCTTAACCCTGTCCACCGGATACCACATCAAGCAAGTATCCTTTGAGCCCGGATAACGATCATATTGCAGGCAATAGCCTGGCCAGCCTTTTTGCCTGATTCCCGAATCATCGTAATAGTCGCATCCCAATGAATCGTCTTCCGGATAAAGACGGCAAGACTGAGCCGTGAGCCAATTATCGCGGGAATCCAGAGCCGGGCGCAGCTTAAGGTCATCTATATAGACATTGCCAGCACAATTGTCATGATCTATACCATTAACATCTTCACCGTCAAAACAATCCCAAATACCGTCCGCATAGCCAACTAATTGAATTCGCAACTTAGTAACATTAGTATCGGTTCTGAATTTACCCAGATAAAACTGCCAATCCCGGCCGCTTTCCGTTAATATTAATGCTCGGTTATTATTTCCGGTTTGATAATTATATATGCCTAATCCACCTGTTATTTCCGTGCCGGTTTTATTAAACGGATTTACGTCCACATACATTCCAATCTCTATATCGTTTTTACTATGCAAATTCAGAGTATTAATATAACCACTAATTACATAATCTGTATCCGGTTCAACGTCAATATATTCGCTGTAGGCGTTTTGGGGACGGTCAGCTACACTGAATTTTAGCAGGCTTTTACCATCAATCGGATATTTTATGCCTTCCTGTTGGGCGTCGTAGGGATTGTCTATAACCGAAAACTGCCGATCCCAGGCAATGCCGGAGTCGCGGACTTCCCAGCCGTAAGGGTAGCCGTTTTCCCCGTATAGCTCAAAACTGCCGTTCGGAACCAAAGCGACTTCGCCGGACTGGTCCATTGAGGCTAGGGGGTAAAAATCTGTATTTTCATCGCTATTTTGGTGGCCGGCCAAGGTATAACCGCTCATATCGGCAATGTCGCCCGGATACAGATTGGGTACTGCCGGGTCATTGTCATTGTCATAGCTCTGGTTGACTTGATCTGATACCACGAAATTAGCGCAGTCCCCGCTTTGGCTATAGCGGTCGCAGAGCCCGACATCGTAGCAGACATTATTATCGTTTTCATCTTTAACATAGGAGCGGCAGGCCAGCCATTGTTTACAAACCCGGTCCGGGCTGACTTTTAAGAGAACATTGGAGTCGCAGGGAGACGCTAAGCAGTTAGCCGGATTACCGGCCGTATTTGGACTGTTGTCGGCGTCAAATGTTAGGGTGCTGTAAATATCTCCTTTTGACACTGTCCTTTGGTTGAATAAGACACAGCCATCCGAGAGATTAACCTGGCCGTTGCAGGTACTGTTGTCTACTCCACTTTTCAGCTGGTAGTCAATGGCGGCCGGCTTCAGCTCTACTTTTGAACCGTTGTTGTGGCCGCTGTTTGTCACGGAAAGTTTAAAGCTGATATTTGAAACATCTTTGGTTATAAACATTACGCTGTTTTGGCCATTGGTTGTTGTGTTATCAACCGATACATTAACAGCGGATACAAAATTGTTGTTAGTTTCTGAAAAACGGTAAAAGTATTCTCCGGCCGTCGGTGGATCCAAAATGGCCCAGTTCAAGCCTTGGACCGACAAAATATAAGCGGTATAGGACTGCAGACCCACGCTTTGGGTGTCATTTGTCCAGCCATCAGCTATGGTGTCGCCGGTACCGGCGTCCACGTTCTGGGAAAAATCGCCGTTAAACAATAGGCTTTGGTTAAAGCTGGAAACCGGGTCTATGTATTCTGAGCAGCCAGAATCAGCCGCTGGGCACAGTCCGGCCCAATAAACCGTGGAGGGAATAAAACCCAGAGTGGGTTGATATACGATGTTGCCCGGTCCGCCCCAGCCGATGGTCTTTATCTGGGTGTCAGGGTCGTTAACCGGGCAGGGATAGTCGGCTGTGTCCAACAGGCATTCTTCATTGGCGGCGCAGCCGCTGTTATCCAGGCAGATACTGCCGGCGCCGGTGCCGTTACAGCGCTTGACTTCGCTTTTGAACCAACCC
>QMNH01000092.1 GCA_003647675.1 Candidatus Falkowiibacteriota bacterium
GGTGTTGTCTCCTGGGTGAAAACTAATGTATAATCTACGGGATTTTGCCATTCTAATTTTGATCTCTGCTTATTTTGCTGATAAAATCTATATTGATTTATTACCAACTAGCTAATATAAAACATATTATCAGTAGAAAAAAAGAAGTTTGGTCATTAAAAATGCACGCCAATCACAAGGATGTCATCTACTTGTTCAAGATTTCCCATCCAATCGGCAATGGTTTTGTCGAGAATTTCTTTTTGTTCCATCATACTCTTATCCTGAATAGAGAGTAATAATTCTTGGAACTGTCTGTATTTAAATTTCTTACCTTTTTCTCCGCCAAATTGATCGGGGTAGCCATCAGAGAAGATATAAACACTGTCACCCTTCATTAATTTGATGTTGTGATTGGTGAAATTCTCAAGTTTTTCACCTACAAAGCCACCAATTGGAAATTTGTCTCCTTTAAATATCTGAAGCTCACCATTTCTTATTAGATAAAGTGGGTTAAAAGCACCGGCAAAGTCAAGGGACATATTCTCTTTTTTAATCGAGATTAATGATATATCCATGCCATCTTTTACGGAAGAGCCATCTTTTTTCTGGTGAAGGGAATTGGTAACTCCTTCATTTAATTTATCCATGTTAAAGCCCGCGGCGTATTTCGCTGTGTTTCTTTTTATACTAATACTGCCGATAAAAGGATTTCTTTATTATAAACAGCTTAGCGGTCTAAAAAGTTATGTACTAGGTGCGTCAGAAGCGGCGGTTATGGATATGGCCAGCGCCGCCAATTCAGCTTCGGATTTTAATTTTAGCCAAGCGCAAGAATCGTTCAATAAAGCCGGCCAAAACTTTAACGAGGTAAAAAGCGAAATTGGTTTAATAAGTAAATTTTTAGGAGTCTTAGGTTCAATAATACCCAATAAAGACATTAAAATGGCCAGCGAGGCTGATTTAATCCTTAAGGCCGGCGCTTTAAGCGCCGAAATCGGCAGCCATCTTAGTTTACCGCTAAGTATTTTAAATAGTGATAATATAAAAATAGGAAATTTAATAGATAATTTCTACCTAGAAGGAACTAAGGCTTCAGAGAAAGCTGAAATTTTAATTACAACAATAGACAAAATAAATCCTGATAATTTACCGAGCGAATATAGGGAAGAATTTATTGGCTTAAAAGAGAAGTCAAAAATAATCCTGGCTTTATTAACTGAATTTGAAGATATATTGGCAAGCGGCAGGCTTTTTTTGGGGTTTGAAAATGACAAGCGCTACTTGCTGGTTTTTCAGAATAATACTGAGATGCGAGCCAGTGGCGGTTTTATCGGCAGTTTCGCGATTATAGATTTTAGGAACGGAGAAATAAAAAATATTGATGTACCTCCGGGCGGGAGTTATGACACGGAAGGCAGTCTGTTTGAGAGGATTATCGCTCCAGAGCCGCTTCATTTGGTAAATTCTTTATGGCATTTTTGGGATGCGAATTGGTGGCCGGATTGGCCAACGTCAGCTAAGAAATTAATGTGGTTTTACGAAAAATCCGGTGGTTCTACCGTAGACGGCGTAATCAGCCTGACACCAACTGTATTGGAAGACATTTTAAAAATTGTAGGCTCGGTTTATCTGGACAGTGGATTTGATTTCGTGGACGGCAGCCTAGAGATAAACGCGGATAATTTTTGGGAAATCACGCAGACTTTTTCCGAACAAAAGCCGCTGGATCATCCCGCTTATTTTCAGAATCCATATTTAAGATCTTCATCTACCAATGCTTCATCCAGCCATGAAAATGAATTAATTGCCGCGCCCAAAAAAATAATCGGCTGTTTGATGGATAAAATAATAGAAAAAATTTCCAACATTAAAAATAAAGACAGTTTTTTCGGTCTAATAAAAATTCTGGACGATAATTTTATCCAAAAACATGTATTAGCGTATTTTTCAAATGAAAAATTACAGGCCAGCGCGGTCAAATACGGTTTTGACGGCGGGGTTAAAGAAACCGGCCGAGATTATTTAATGGTTGTTAATACAAATATCGGCGGCGGAAAAAGCGATAAGAAGATAAAAGAAGAAATAACCCATGAGGCGCGTTTAGAAGGAAACGGCAGTATAATAAATACTGTTACAATAAAACGCGTTCATACCGGTAAAAGCGATGAACAATTTAGCGGGGTAAAAAATATTGACTGGATGAGAATTTATGTTCCACTGGGAAGCGAGCTGATTTCGGCTCAAGGCTTTTTGCCGCCGCTGGCCAGACAGTTTGAAAAGCCGGATGAGTCATGGAAGGCTGATCCGGATATATTAATAAGCGAGGGGCAAGCTTCGGTTGATGTTGATTCCGGTACAAAAAAGTATTCTGAATTTAATAAGACGGTTTTTGCCAACTGGTCACAGGTAGCTCCGGGCGAAACAGCTATAATCAAGATAAAATACCGCCTGCCTTTTAGGCTTAATGTTGGCCAGGTCGATAATCTGGAAGCAAAAATCGGCGATTTTTTTAACCCAAACATCAAAGACGTTATGCCTTACGCCCTATACGTACAGAAACAGCCCGGATCTATAGGTTCCAGTTTTAAAAGTTTGTTTAAATTGCCGAATAATTATAAAATTATCTGGCAATACGGGGAAAATATGGATACTACGGATTATTCCTGGGAAGCGTCGGGCAGTTTGGATACGGATAAGTATTGGGCGGTTATAATGGAGGTTGATTAAAAACCTTCAATGATAATAATATTGGAAATTATATGGAGATTATTACTAAAAGTGTATTTAGCGTAATATTTAGTACCGTTTTGGTTTATGTTTTTTATTTTTTACTAATAGTTTTGTTTTTAGTAATAATAAAAAAAGCTTTGGATTTTTTTACGCATCGGGGGAAATATTTTAAACAAGTTATATTTTTGATAAAATTACCCAAAGACAAACCGGGCAGGGAGGACAAAGAACTCAGCGTTCAGGAGTTGCGGGAGCAAATCGCCAGAGGGGAAACAATTTTTTCCAGCATTGGCGGATTAAAAGCGCAAAGGGGATTTAAAGCGTATTTTTTCGGCAGGAATGATAATTTTTCTTTTGAAATCGTAGCCATGAATAAAAAAATCGCTTTTTATATCGCCGCGCCCGAAAGCATGGGACGTTATATTGAACAACAAGTACACGCTCATTTTCCTGAAGCCAGCATTGAGGCAGTAGAAGATTATAATATTTTCACAGCCAATGCCGGCGTGTTGGCCGGTTATTTAAAAACAAGAAGAAATTATATTTTGCCTCTAAAAACATATAATAAAATGGAAACTGATCCGCTTAATTCGCTTGTTAATGTTATGTCAAAATTAGAAGCAGGCGAAAGTATGGTTATCCAATATACGGTTAGGAGCGCTAAAGCCGATTGGCATCAAAGCGCGCGGGCAGTGGCGGCAAAAGTGCATAAAGGCTCAACCATAACTGAGGCTTTAAAATCCGCTAGTGGAAATTTTTTAATAGATTTTTGGCGGGAGATCATCGCAACTTCAAAACCGCCCCAAACCAATGAAAACAGCCACCTAAAAAAGCTTACGGCCATGGAGGATGAAATGCTAAAAGGAATTGAAGAAAAAAATAGCAAAGCCGGATTGGATGCTAACCTGCGAATAATTGTCAGTGCCAAAAATAAAGGCCAGGCGCGGCTTTACCTGGAAAATTTGGGCAATGCTTTTAATCAGTATAACCTTTATGAATATGGCAATAGTTTTTACAATAAAATTAGGATTGGCAGCCAAAAACGGCTGATAAGAGACTTTATTTACCGTGATCTTGACGCTAAAATTGGCTTTTTGTTAAATACCGAAGAATTAAACAGTCTTTATCATTTTCCTTTAAAAAACGCGGAAACTCCGAATATTTTATGGTTGTCGGCCAGACAGGCGGCCGCGCCGACTAACATTGCCGATGAAGGCATATTGTTGGGGCATAATTTTTATCGCGGAGAAAATCAAGAAATTCACATAAAAAGGGAAGACCGGCGGCGGCATATGTACGTAATTGGCAAATCAGGCACCGGTAAATCACAATTCATGGCCAATTTAGCAATTCAAGATATAATTAACGGCGAAGGCGTCTGCGTGCTTGACCCACACGGTGATTTGATTGAAGATATTCTTGGCCGGATACCACCTGAACGAGCGGAAGATGTTGTTTTATTTTCGCCGGCAGATTTAAAAAGACCATTGGCTTTTAATTTAATTGATTTTGACCCAAAGTATCCAGAGCAGAAAACTTTTTTAATTAACGAGCTTATTAAAATATTTGATAAATTATATGATTTAAAATCAACCGGCGGTCCGATTTTTGAGCAGTATATCAGAAACGCGCTTTTGCTTATTATGTCAGATCCGGAATCCGGTTCAACCTTAATGGAAGTGCCGAAGGTGCTGGCGGATCCGGCATTCAGAAAGATGAAACTAGAAAAATGCGCAGACCATACTGTAGTTGATTTCTGGCGTAAGGAAGCGGAAAAAGCCGGCGGAGACGCGGCTCTGGCTAATGTAGTGCCGTATGTAACTTCAAAATTAACCCAATTCATTTCAAACGATACGATGCGTCCCATAATCGGCCAGCAAAAAAGTTCTTTTAATATCCGGGAAATTATGGATAATAAAAAAATATTACTCCTGGACTTGCCTAAGGGCGCTATCGGGGAGATGAATGCTTATCTTTTGGGCATGATACTGATCGGCAAGATTTTAATGGCGGCTTTATCCCGGACTGACATCGCGTCGGACAAAAGAAAGGATTTTTATTTATACATAGACGAATTCCAAAATTTTACAACTAATTCAATCACTTCAATTCTATCCGAAGCCAGAAAATACGGCCTTAATTTAACAATCGCGCACCAATACCTGGGCCAGCTGGTTAAAAATCAAGACACATCCATCCGTGACGCTGTATTCGGTA
>QMNH01000093.1 GCA_003647675.1 Candidatus Falkowiibacteriota bacterium
CAATAACAAAACCGCGTTTTGGGTCAACGCGGGCTTTTCTTTTCATGGGCCTGAATTTAAGTTTTGGCTGTTTTAATATTTTTAAAGCTTTGAAGCAAATCTCTTGAATTTCATTAATAAATCGTGCTTGTTCCGCAGCTTGTTTTTCATGTTCCATAATATGTTTTATAAGTTGCATTATTTAAGGTAAATAGCTTAATGGATCAACTGGGATTCCGTTTAATCTTACTTCAAAATGCAAATGCGGCCCAGTGGTCAGTCTGCCGGCACCGGGCGTGCCCGGCATACCACCGGATAATCCAATTTTTTGTCCCTGTATGACGTAATCGTCTTCCGATACGGAAATTTTAGAAACATGACCATAAACAGTTGATAAACCGTCGCCATGAATTATCATGATATAGCCATAACTGCCATTAGGTCCAGCCTTAGCTCTGGCCACATAGCCCGAGGCAGCAGCTTTAAGAACAGTCCCCTGCCCGGCGCGAATATCTATGGCCGGATGCTCGAATATATATCGGAATGGATAATCCGGGTCATGGAAATAGGCGGTAATTACGTTTTTGGTAACCGGCCAAGTCAAGCCGTCATCGTTGAATCCTAATTCATGGCCTTCCAGTTTAGCGATTTTAGCTCTGACCAATTTTTCCATACTGGCAATTTCCGCGGCCGCGTCTTCCTGCTCTTTTTTTGCTTCAGCCAGCAAGCGTTGATATTCGCGTTCGGATTTACCAACCTGCGTTAAAATATGAATTTTTGTGCCCTTTTCTTCTTCTAGTTTTTTACTTTTTTCAACCAATTCATTTTTTAAATTATTCAAATCTTCGTTTTGGCTCTCCAGGGCCTTTTTTTCGTTTTCAAGCTGTCTTTTTAGCTTGTTAATATCGTCAACGCTGTCTTTTATTTCTTCATTGATATCCTCTAGATATTTAACATTGGAAAGAAAATCGCTTAAAGATTTATTTAATAAAATTATTTCCAAAGAAGAAACATTGTCTCGTTTATAAATTAAATTTAATACTCCTGCAATATGCGTTTTCTCCTTGTCTATTTCCTTATTTTTATCTTCTATCTCAATATCTGTTTTTTGCATCCCGAGCTTAACTGTTTCTATTTCAGTTTCGGTTATTTCAATGTCCAGCTCTGATTTTGCTTGCCGGTTATCAAGTATAGCCAGCTGGTTATTCAGACTAGATTTTTCTTTCTGTCTTTTTTTTATTTCTTCTGATAATTGTTTTTTCTTATCTTCAATTTTCTGGATATCTTCCTGCCTGTTTTTAATATCACTATTTATTCCCTGGATTTCCTTATTAACAATTTCCGTATCGCTCCCCTGCCCGATAACAATTTTGGGTACATAAAAAAACACTGAAATACCCAGTATTACAAAAATAATAGCTAATGTTAGCCTAAATTTTGATATATTTTTCATATTTTTCCTACATATAAATTATAGCATAATTTAAGAAAATAAAAAAGACGGATTTTTTAGCTATCCGCCTTTTTTCTATTCATGTTTATTTTATTTTTTTATATTAGATCAATTGCATTTTTTATTCTTCTTAAACATTCTGATTTTCCCAGTATCTCAGCCACGTCATACGGACCCGGGCTGGCTTTTCGGCCAGTTAAGGCAACTCGCATTGGCCAAAGATATTCGCCTACTTTTAATTCTTTGGCCTTTAGATAAGTATATATGGAATCTTCAATACTGTCGTTAGTCCAATTTTGTTCCGGTATTTTTTCTAGCAGTTCTATAATTTTTTCTAAATTCGATTTTACGCTTTTTAGCTCCATTTTTTTCCAGAGCAAAAGATCCTGGGAATATTCGAGTTTATCAGAAAAGAAAAATTCGGTCAACTCCCCTATTTCCGACAATATTTTAAGGCGCTCTTGCTCAATTGCCACAACTTTTTTTATGTATTTTCCAGTCTGCCGTTTTTTGTCTGTTGTTTTCTTTAAATTTTTTTTTAAAAATGGCATGCATAAGTCAACCAGTTCGTCTAAGGGTTTCTTTCTGATGTAATATCCGTTGATATAATCAAGCTTTTCAATATCGAAAACCGCGCCGCTGGTGCCGATTTTTTTATAATTAAATGCTTTTTCAAGCTCTTTTAGACTAAATATTTCGCTAAACTTATCTCCCGATTTTTTATCATCCGAAATTTTACCGTAAGGAGACCAGCCTAAAAGAACGCTAAAATTAATGATTGCTTCCGGCAGATAGCCTTTGGTTTTGTAATCCTCAACAGCCACATCCCCTTGGCGTTTGCTTAATTTACCGCCCCCCTTGTTTAGAGTGAGCGGCATATGGATAAATTTAGGCGGTGTCCAGTTAAAGGCTTGGTATAGTAGTATGTTTTTGGGCAGGCTTGGAATCCATTCTTCTCCGCGAACAACATGGCTTATCTCCATAAGCCGGTCATCAACCACTGATGCCAGATGATAGGTCGGAACGCCGTTAGATTTAAGCAGGACATGATCCTCAAGTTCTTTAGCATTAAATTTTATCTCCCCTCTTAGCTCGTCATAGACTTTTATAATCCCCGTTAACGGCATTTTTTGCCTGATAACATATTTTTCTTGGTTTTTTAATTTTTTTTCGATTTCAGCCTGGCTTAAATCGCGGCATTTCCGGTCATAACGAGGCGGCAGTTTCATCTTTTGCTGTTCGGCGCGCATTTTGTCCAGTCTTTCCGGAGTGCAAAAACAATAATAAGCCTTTTTTTTCGCCAGCAATTCATCAATATGATTTTTATATATCTCTAGCCGCTGGGTCTGGATATATGGCCCATAATCCCCGCCCAGCCCCGGCCCCTCGTCAAAACTAATCCCGACCCAATCTAGGATTTCGATTAATTTTTCTACCGCGCCTTCAACTTTTCTTTTTTGGTCAGTATCTTCAATGCGCAAAATGGCTTTACCGTCCATGGATTTCGCCAATAGGTATACAAACAAAGCCGTCTTTAAACTGCCGACATGAAGATATCCGGTTGGAGAAGGAGCAAATCTTGTACGTACATTTTTCATACTTTAATATAAATTAAAAATAAATTAATAATTAGTGAGATCAAAAATAATACAATAAATACAATTAAAATAATCCGCAGATTTTTTATGGTTAAATCTTTATTGGCACTATCTTTTTTAAGCAAAAAACCGCTTATATCGTTGACTAAATAAACAAATTTTTTATATTGTTTTTTCATATTTTTTAAATAGTCTCCACTTAATAAATTTAAAACTAAAAACTATTACCGCGTTGTAAATACGTTTTGAGCGCCATAATTTACGCTTGCCTTTTGCCTGAAATATCCGCCACAGCCATTCCATCCCAATAATTCTAAATATTTCAGGAGCTCTTTTAATTCGTCCGGTTAAAAAATCAAACGCTCCGCCAATACCTACGGCGAGCTTAACGGATTTTATGTTATTTAAATTATTAAAAATAAATTTTTCTTGATTAGGAGCGCCAAATGCCACAAATAAAATATCGGGATTATAACTATTAATTTTTTTAAGAGTTTCGCTGCTAACATCAATTTTTGAGCTAAATACTTTAAAAGATAATTGAGGATAGGCGCTATTTAATGAAATCTCGATATCTTCTACGCTTGATAATCCTTTTTTCCTGTTAAGTATGCATATTTTATATTTTTTATTTTCTGTAATTTTTAATATATCTTTTATTAAATCCGCGCCGGTAATTCTTGGTATGTTTTTTTTAAGAGTTAAACCGGCTAGTTTAACGCCAAAACCGTCGGCAATAGCTATATCGGCTTTATTTAAAATTTTTTTATATTCATTATTATTGCTTGCGTATAAAATTATTTCCGGATTAGGCGTAGTAATAAAATGTTGTTTGTCGCTATTTAAAAAATTTATTATTTTTTCCAAAACTACCCTTTTATTATCAAGCGATATTTTAACGCCTAGAATATTTGCTGTCGATTTAAGCATAAAAAGATGTTTTAATTTAATTTTAGCCATGTTGCTATTATAATTTATTTTCTTGCTTTTCGCAATAATCTATGTTATTTTTATAACAAAGTTAACATAAATTTTATCAATATAGCATGAAAGAAGCAAAATATTATAAGAATCTGGATAATTCAACGGTCCAATGCTTATTATGCAATCATTTTTGCGCGATTGGAAAAAATAAAACCGGCCTTTGTCAGACAAGAAAAAATATTAACGGAAAATTATATACAATGGTTTATGGCTATCCGGTAGCGATGAATGTTGATCCAATAGAAAAGAAACCTTTATTTCATTTTTATCCTAATTCTTTAACGTATTCACTTGGAACCTTGGGGTGTAATTTTGCCTGTGAAAATTGCCAGAACTGGGATATTAGCCAGGCCGGATCAATTGAAAAAATAATCAGTAAAATGGACGATTATATTTCTCCGGAAAAAATCGTTGAAAACGCCTTGGGCGATGATTGCAAATCTATTGCTTATACCTATAACGAGCCGACTATTTTTACTGAATACGCACTTGATATTATGAGGCTGGCAAGATCAAATGGCTTAAAAAATGTTTGGGTCTCAAACGGATATATAAACAAAAAAGTATTGGCCGATATTATTCCCTACCTGGACGCTGTAAATATAGATTTGAAATCTTTTGATGATGAATTTTACAGCTCAAACTGCAAAGCTAAATTAAGGCCGGTATTGGAAAATTTACAATTTTTAAAACAGGAACAAGTCCATCTGGAGATAACCACTTTGATTATACCCGGAAAATCAAGCAATATTGAAATGCTTGCCCAATTGGCTGATTTTATCGTCACCCAATTGGATACGGACGTACCCTGGCATATTACCCGGTTTAATCCGGAAATTTCCTGGAAATTAAAGGACTTACAAGAAACCGGAGATGATCTTATTTACGAAGCACATCAA
>QMNH01000094.1 GCA_003647675.1 Candidatus Falkowiibacteriota bacterium
ATTTATTGAAAACCGGCTGCGGGAAAAATTCGGCTTTCTGGGAACGCCGATCACCATCTACGTGGAAAAAAACGCTCCCCCGCCTCCTCAAGGCAAAAAAATTAATAAGCACTAAATTCGAATATCGAATTTTAATCAAAACTATGAAACTAATCGTCGGTTTGGGCAATCCGGGTGAAAAATATAAAAATACGCGCCACAACGCCGGTTTTATGGCGCTTGACAATATCGCTGCTCAAAAAAACCTAAATTGGCAGGAGAACAAAAAACTTCATTCTTATGTTATAAAAGACGGCGAAACTATCTACGCGAAACCCCTGACTTACATGAATAATTCTGGACAAGCTGTTCGGGCAATATTGTCCTACTACAAGCTTTTGCCAAAAAAACTGGGCCTAATCACTTCCAAAGGAAGCAATCTAGCAAATATTTTAACGGTTGTCCATGATGATTTTGATATTGAATTGGGAAAATATAAAATTGCGGCTAACTCCGGCAGTGCCGGACATAAAGGCGTACAATCAATTATAGAGTATCTTAAAACGAAAAAATTTACCCGCTATAGAATCGGCATAAAAGGCGATAGGCCGGAGCAAATGCCAACCGATAAATATGTGTTGGGAAGCTTTAAAGAAGAGGAGCTAAATATAATTAATAAAATTATTTCTGAATTAAATTTTTAATAAAACTTATCTGGTTTCTCAAATTAAAAAACCCTATTCATTCCTGAATAAGGGTTTATTTTTGGGGTCGGGAACACCAGGTGCTGCCATAAATCTACCGAATAATAACATTAACTTAAAATAATATCCAATTTATCACCTAAGAGTCGGGGATAACCCCAATTAAGGACATGGGCATACCAAGGAGGGGAGGTATTACCCGGTCCACTCCTAGGCAATAAGCTGAATACTATTAAAATTCAATATTATATGATATTATAAATAAGAAAGAAAAAATTAGCAACAAAAAATTTAAACAATTTTTAATTTTTACAAGCCGGACGGATGGCCTTGATCCGCAAATTACTACTTACCAGGAAATGACATTAATCGCTAAATACCCAAGGAGGATAAGTATTTAGACAATTAAGCATTTTGGCAAGTAGTAATTTATTTACCAAACTTTAAGGCACAAATTAACATTTTAATTTAGCATAATTGGCTAAAAATGTCAATGCCAATTGCTAAAAAACATTATTTTTTACTTATTATAAGCCAAATCTATCAACTGACATGCAAGACAAAGACATCAAATATTTAATCGCTCTAAGCCATTTTCCTAAATTCGGGCCAGTCAGGATTAAAAAAATAAAAAAGTTTTTTCCGGATTATAAAACCGCTTATAACGCTAAAACTATTGATTTGCAAAAAGCCGGAATTGAAGAAAAAATAGCAAAAGAATTTATTTCCTTTAAAGATTCAGTCAACCCGTCTTTATTAATAGAAAAATTAAAAAACGAAAACATTAAAGTCTTAACCCTGGAAGACCGGAAATATTCAAAATTGCTTTCAGAAATATACGATCCTCCGCCTTTGCTTTATTACAAAGGGGAATTTAAAAAAAACGACGAATTTACTATCGGAGTGGTCGGAACAAGAAAATTCAGTTCCTACGGTCAACGGGTCGTTGAGGCCATAGTAAAAGACTTAGCTATCAACAACATTACTATTGTTAGCGGGCTAGCTTTGGGAATTGACTCATTGGCGCATAACGCCACCCTTGACGCGGGCGGGCGGACAATCGCGGTGCTCGGAACCGGAATTGACAAACAAAGTATTTATCCTTCATCAAATCGTTATCTGGCTGATAAAATTATTTCAAGCGGTGGGGTTGTTCTATCGGAATTCCCGCTCGGTACTCCCCCGTTAAGACATCATTTTCCCCAGCGCAACCGGATTATTTCCGGCCTTAGCGTTGGAGTTCTCGTTATAGAGGCCGGAGAAAAATCCGGAGCCTTAATAACCGCCCGCCACGCCCTGGACCAAAACCGGGAAGTTTTCGCGATACCGGGTAATATATACTCCTCGGTTTCAATTGGACCGAATAATTTAATAAAAGAAGGCGCTAAAGCCATAGCTTCAGCTAAAGAAATTCTCGAAACACTTGACTTATCTCTTATTACCTCCTATATTAATAATAAAAAAATCCTGCCCGAAACCCGCGAAGAAGAATTATTACTTGAACATATATCCAGCGACCCCCTGCATGTTGACGAATTAATCCGCCTGACTAATTTAAACGTATCGGCTATAAATTCAACTTTAACCCTTATGGAAATGAAAGGCATGATCCGCAACCTGGGAAATATGCAATACGTATTAGCAAGATAATTTTTAATTCTTAATTTTTAATTCTTAATTAATTTCTAAATACATGAATCTAATAATAGTTGAGAGTCCGACCAAGGCAAAAACAATTACTAAATTTTTAGGGCCGGATTATAAAATTGAATCTTCTTTCGGGCACATTCGTGATTTACCGAAAAAAGAAATGGGTATTGACGTTGAAGGCAGTTTTGAGCCCAAATACGTAATTCCGGACGCAGCTAAAA
Source organism: Candidatus Falkowiibacteriota bacterium (assembly GCA_003647675.1). Lineage (GTDB taxonomy): Bacteria > Patescibacteriota > Patescibacteriia > Patescibacteriales > UBA12075 > B7-G4. Next base: position 2,555 of record QMNH01000094.1, read on the forward strand.
AAAATTTAAAAAAACTTAAAGAATTAGCCCAAAAAGCCGATACTATAATACTGGCTACTGACGAAGACCGCGAAGGCGAAGCGATTGCCTGGCACTTGTTAGAAGCCTTAAAAATCAATAATAAAAAAACCGGCCGAATAGTATTTCATGAAATCACCAAAGACGCGCTCGAAAATGCCTTAAAATCTCCCCGGGAGATTGATATGCGCCTGGTTAACGCCCAGCAAGCCAGGCGAATCCTAGACCGTTTGGTTGGGTATGAACTTTCGCCCTTTTTATGGAAAAAAGTTGCCCGAGGCCTGTCAGCCGGCCGAGTCCAAAGCGTGGCCGTACGCTTAATCGTGGAAAGGGAACGTGAAATTAAAGCCTTTAAACCCGAGGAATATTGGACAATTACGGCTAATCTGTTTAAACCAAAGGATAAAGAAAAAATAATAGAAGCGCGCTTAAATAAAATTGAGGGCAAAACAATCGGTAAATTGGGAATAAAAAATAAAGCCGAAGCCGATAAAATTACTAAAGACCTCGCGAGCGCCGAATATTTTGTCGCGCAAATTGAAAAAAAAGAAAAAAAGAAAAATCCACTGCCGCCTTTTATTACCTCTACCCTGCAGCAAAGCGCTAATAGAATGCTGGGTTTTAGCGCGAAACAGACAATGATGCTTGCCCAAAGGCTTTATGAGCAGGGCTATATTACTTATATGCGAACCGACTCCTTGAATTTATCGGAAAAATTCCTTAAGGAAGCCAAGGTTTATTTAAAAAATACAGTCGGTGATAAATACGCTCTAGCTAAGCCGCGATACTATAAAACAAAATCAAAAGGGGCCCAAGAAGCCCATGAAGCGATTAGGCCGACGGAAGCCGTCCGAGAACCCGAAAAACTTAAAGAGAAAATCGACAGCCGGCAATACAAGCTTTACAAGCTTATCTGGCAGCGCGCTATTGCTTCGCAAATGCCGCAAGCAATTCTTGATTCAACCGTTATTGATATTAGCGCCCGCGATACTGCCTGCGAATTCCGCGCCAACGGACAAATAATCCAATTTGACGGCTATTTAAAAATTTATCCGGAGAAATCAAAAGAATTGGAACTTCCCGAGTGTCGTAAAAATGAAAAACTGGAACTTAAAAATTTGGACAAAGAAGAACATTTCACAAAACCGCCGGGCAGGTATAGCGACGCCGGGCTGGTTAAAATTCTGGAAAAATTCGGCATTGGGCGCCCCTCCACCTACGCGCCTACTATTTCAACTATAACAGACCGAAATTATGTTAACCGCGATGAAAATAAAAAACTGGCCCCGACCGATATCGCCTATATTGTAATTGATTTGTTGGTGAGTCATTTCCCCCGGGTAATAGATTATGAATTTACGGCTCATCTCGAAACCGATCTTGATAAAATTGCCGCCGGTGAAAAAAAATGGCAGCCGGTAATTAAAGACTTTTATAAACCATTTCATGAAAATTTAAATAATAAATATAATGAAATTAATAAAAAAGATATTATGCCTGAAGAAAAAAGCGATGAAAAATGCGATAAATGCGGCGCGCCAATGATAATTAAAACCGGCCGTTATGGAAAATTTTTTGCCTGCAGCGCCTATCCGGAATGCAAAAACATAAAAGGCATGAATGGCAATGGAAATGATGGTGCCGAAAAAAGCGAAGAAATAAAAAAATTGGAAGAAAAATATAAGGATGAAATATGCGATAAATGCGGCGCTCCCATGGCGATAAAAAACGGGCGCTATGGTCCGTTTCTGGCTTGCAGCGCTTACCCGAAATGTAAAAATATTAAAAATATTTCTGAAAACAGCGGATCAACCGGCATAACATGCCCGAAATGTAAAAAAGGTAAAATTGTTCAAAAACGAAGCCGGCGCGGCACCTTTTACGCCTGTGACCAATATCCGGACTGTAAAAATGCTTATTGGGCCAAACCTACAGGAAAAAAATGCCCGGATTGCGACGCTTTAATGGTAGAAACAAAAGAAGGAGCAAAGTGTTCCAGCAAAGATTGTGGATACACTAAATAAGTGAAAAGTAGAAAGTAGAAAACGTAAAAAATAACAAAAAAAACCAAAAGTATTATGCTCTTGGCTTTTTTTTATAAACAAAAAAGAACGTAAAAACGTTCTTTGCTAGAATGCTAATTATCAACCCAGGGCTAATCCGCCTCAGGCGAACCAATTTCTAATTTCAATTATTTCCCTTTCTTATTTTCTTG
>QMNH01000095.1 GCA_003647675.1 Candidatus Falkowiibacteriota bacterium
TTAGAATGTTTGTATAATAAAATGAAAAATGAAATTATTAAAATTAAGAATGAAATTTTAGAAGCGCTTAATGGGATTAAGGATGAGCAGGTTTTGGCTGGAATAGAAAAAAAATATTTAGGAAGAAAAGGGAGTTTAACGAAAATATTAAGGCAGGTAGCCGATTTGAGCGGAGATAACAGGAAAATAATCGGAAAATTTGCCAACGACACCAAAAGAGAAATTGGGGAAAAATTAAACGAACTAAAAAAAGCACTTGATAATAGCCAGGCAAGCGATAGTTTTATTGACGTTACCTTGCCGGGTAAAAAAATAGAAACTGGGCGCTTAAATCCGGTTTCTATCGTCCAAAATGAGCTAGAGGACTTATTTAAGTCAATGGGTTTTATTATCTTAGACGGACCGGAGTTGGAAAGCGATTATTATAATTTTGAAGCTCTAAATATTCCCGCGACCCATCCGGCTCGAGATATGCAGGATACGTTTTACGTGGATATTAAAAATAAAAAAGGCGAATACGATACGGTAATGCGGACGCATACTTCGCCGGTACAAGTGCGGGCAATGCAGAAATACGGAGCGCCGCTCAGATGCGTGGTGCCGGGAAGGGTATTCAGGAGTGAAGCGATTGACGCCTGCCATGAACATACTTTTGACCAGATGGAAGGCCTGATGATTGATGAAAATATTTCAATTGCCAATTTGATCGCGGTAATGAAAGAGCTGTTAAAGGGCATTTTTGGCCAAGAAGTTGAAACCCGCGTGCGGCCGGGCTATTTTCCTTTTGTCGAACCGGGCATTGAGCTGGATATAAAATGCACTATTTGCGGCGGCAAAGGTTGTCCCGCTTGCAAGCATTCGGGGTGGCTGGAGCTTTTACCGGCCGGCATGGTGCATCCGAGCGTATTAAAATTTGGCGGAATCGATTCCAAAATTTATACCGGTTTTGCTTTCGGGCTTGGCCTGACGCGCCTAGCAATGATGAAATACGGAATTGATGATATTCGCTTATTTAATAGCGGGGATTTAAGGTTTTTGGAGCAATTCTAGTTTAACAATTAACATTTAACATTTAACAAAATATGCAGGTGGAAGTTAAAAAAATTGTAAAATATTGCGAAGAGTATTTGGGTGTTGATAAATGGAAAGATTATTGCATTAACGGATTGCAGGTTGAGGGCGCGCCGCGGATAAGTAAAATTATAACTGGCGTCAGCTGGTCGGAAAAATTTATCAAAGCCGCCATTAAGAAAAACGCTAAAGCCATAATGGTGCATCACGGGTTGTTTAAGAGCCATATTGATTTTCCTCCCCAAGTTAAAGGAATAGTTAAAGGACGCTTAAAGTTGCTTTTGGAAAATAATATTAATATGCTTGGTTTTCATTTGCCATTGGACGCGCATCCGGTTATTGGAAATAATATCAGCATATTAAAATTGCTGGGATTGAAAAAAACCGACACGATAAATTCGCCCGAGTATGGGGAAATAGGGTTTATCGGAGAATATAAGGAGGGCGTTTTGTTTAATGAATTTTTAGAAAAAGTTAACATCGTTTTAAATACAAAATCATATATAATTCCGGCTGGACCGAAAAAAGTGAAAAGAGTCGGCATTGTTTCCGGCGGCGCGTCCCCCGACTATAAGATCGCGGCCGAATTGGACGTTGATACTTATATTTGCGGCGATGTCAGGGAATCAATCGTGCGCGCCGTGGAAGAAACAAAAATTAATTTTATCAATGCCGGACATTATAATACGGAAAAACTGGGGGTTATTAACTTGGGAAATTTGATAGCTAAAAAGTTCGGCGTAGAAGTTGAGTTTATTGATATTCCGTGCGATGTTTAATTCGCATAACACATAACACATAATAAATTTTTAATTAAAATGAATCGTGGATAATATATTTAATTCATAATTCATAATTCATAGTTCATGTTAATAAGTTTAAATTGGCTAAAAGATTTTGTGGATATTCCGCGTGCGATTACGCCCCAAGAACTCGGGTTAAGGTTAACTATGCATACGGTAGAGATTGACAGCGTGAAAAGCGAGGCGGATAAATATAAAGACATTGTGGTCGGAAGAATAAAAAATATAAAAAAGCATCCTAACGCGGATAAATTGCAGTTAACACAAATAGATATTGGCGGCCAGCAGTTAAATATAGTATGCGGCGCTTTCAATATCAAGCCTGGGCAAAAAGTGCCGGTAGCTTTAGTCGGAGCCGTATTGCCTGGCGGAGCGGAAATAAAAGCCGTGGAAGTCAGGGGAGAAAAGTCAGAAGGCATGCTTTGCGCCGAAGATGAACTGGGCCTAGGGGAAGACCATAGCGGGATTTTGGTTTTAGGTGATAAAGCTAAAATCGGCGATAATTTAGGTAAACATTTGAATTTAAAAGATGTAATTTATGAAGTAGATAATAAATCAATCACTAATCGCCCTGATTTGTGGGGGCATTACGGAATGGCGCGTGAGATCGCGTCTTTTTTAGATGTTAAATTAAAAGATTTTAATATAAAATTTAATAAACAGGATAAAAAAATAAAAAATATTGTTCAGGTAAAAGTTGATGACCATAAATTATGTCCGCGCTATATGGCAATTTCAATGGATGGAGTAACAATAGAAGAGTCTCCAAAATGGATTAAGGACCGTTTGATCGCGGTCGGAGCCAGGCCGATAAACAATATAGTAGATATTACCAATTATGTAATGCTGGAAACAGGACAGCCTTTACATGCTTTTGATAAAAATTTAGTAGCTAAAATAATTGTGCGTCCGGCCAAGGCCGGGGAAACGATAAAAACGCTTGATGGCGATACTCAAGAGCTGGACGAAAAAGATTTGGTAATCGCGGATTCAAAAAAAGCCATCGCGATTGCCGGCGTTATGGGCGGTGAGAATAGCGAAATAAACCCGGGTACAAAAGAAATAATTATTGAATCGGCTAATTTTAATTATATTTCAGTCAGAAAAACAGCGCAAAAATTAGGCTTGCGGACCGAAGCCTCGCAGCGGTTTGAAAAATCGCTTGATCCTAATCTTTGCGAAATAGCTTTAGTCAGGACAGTGGAGCTGATTAAAAAAGTATGTTCTAATGCCGGAGTATCAAGCAGGCTGGCAGACGAGAAAAAATTTGATTTTCCCCTAGGTTCTATTGAGCTTGATTTAACTTGGCTTAATAAATTTATTGGTTTTAATATTGACGAAAAAAAAGTAATTGGCATACTTGAAAAGCTTGGTTTTAAAACCGCGAAAAAAGAAAATATATTAAGCGTTATTATTCCTTCTTGGCGGGCGGCTAAAGATATATCCGGGAAAGAAGATTTAGCCGAAGAAATAGCCAGAGTTATAGGCTACGATAATATTAATCCCATGGTTCCGCGGGTGGGCATGGAAGCCCCGGAGTTGAACCGGGAAAGAGAACTGGAAAGAAAAATAAAAAATATTTTAAGTTTAAAGGTCGGAATGTCCGAAGTTTATAATTATTCTTTTGTCGGAGAAGGGCAGCTAAATAAATTAGGGATTGATTATTCCACCCATATCCGCTTGCTTAATCCGATCGCGGAGCACCATGCTTTGCTTAGGCAGAGTTTAGCTCCGAATTTATTTGAAAATATTCGCAAAAATCAGCCTAGATATAGTTTGATAAAATTATTTGAGATAGGGAGCGTATATTTGCCTTTAGACGGTGATATTAAAAAGAGCGACAGACAGGAGGGTAATTTGCCTTATCAGGAAAAAAGATTGGGAATGATTATCGGCGGCGAGAAAAGAGACAATGTTTTTCATATAATAAAAGGCGCGATTGAATCTTTAATCGATGTTGAATATTTACCCCTAGATCGAGCGTCTAATTGGGCGGAAGACGGCTATTCGGCGGACATTGAGGCATACGAAATAAATATCGGTTCAATTTATAAATTAAAAGCCCACATAGCAAAAACCATCGGGATTAAAAAGGACGCGGCGATTGTTGAAATAAATTTAAAGAGATTATCGGAGGCAATGTTAAAAAAAGGAGAAATTAAATTCAGCGAATATGAAAAATATCCCCCGGTTATCAGGGATTTAGCTTTTGTAATAAATGAAAAAGTATTATATAATAATATTAGGGAGGAAATACTAGATTTTAGCGATTTGATAAAAAAGGTGGAATTGTTTGACGTTTATACCGGTGGCAAGCTCGGGCAAAATAAAAAGAATTTAGCTTTTCATATTGAATATCAAGCAGACAGGACCTTGAGAGGGGAAGAAGTAGACGGTTTGCAGAAAAAATTAATAAAAGATTTGGAGAGAAAGTTTGAAGCAAAAATTAGAGACTTTTGAGTAAAAAGTAGAAAGTATAAAGTAGAAAGTATAAAGTAGAAAGTAGAAAGTAGAAAGTATAAAGAATGATTTTATATTTGCCTTTTACTTTAATGCTTTATACTAATAAAATATAAATGTATGTTTGAAACAAGTAAAGACCTGTTAAACATTGCGATTGCTGTTTCGGTGGTTGGTTTTACCGTGTTTGTCTGCTGGGCAATTTATTATTTCGCGATGATACTCCGGCAAGGCTTTAAAATTTTTAGAGAAATGCGGAGTCGACTTCATAAAATAGACGAAGTAATAAAAACCCTAAAAGAAAAAATTGAACATAGCACATCTTATTTGCTTTTGATCGGCGAGGGAGTTAAGAAATTAGTTGAAGTGGCCAAGAATTATACCGGCAGTCAAGAAAACAAGAAAGCAAAAAA
>QMNH01000096.1 GCA_003647675.1 Candidatus Falkowiibacteriota bacterium
CCCTTGCCTGAAGTGGAAGAAAATTTAATGGCGAAAACCATGACAAAGTCAGCCGAAAAATTAGCAGATTTAATGCGCCCGGAGAAATATATCAAGCAGAAAGAAGAAACCGAAAAAGACGCGGTAAGCGTTCCTGAAAGGCCCGCGGACAAAGAAGTATCAGCAAGCCTAGAGGAAGTTATTGGCGGTAAATGGTTTGCTAAAATTGGTATAGTGGTAATTATTTTAGGCGTATCTTTTTTTCTTAAATATGCCTTTGACAATGACTGGATTGGCGAGCAAGGACGAGTAATATTGGGAGTATTATCCGGAATAGTTGTGCTGGGATTAGGAGAAAAAACTATTAGAAAATACAAAACCTATGGACAGGTTGTTTCTGGTGGTGGTTTAGCTCTATTGTATTTATCAGTTTATGCTTCATTTGGATTCTATCATTTAGTGCCACAACTTGCCGCATTTATATTTGTGGGCTTAGTAACGGGTATTGGAATTGCCTTGAGTCTTCGATATAATGCATTGTCTCTTATAGGCATGGCTATTTTTGGCGGTTTCTTGACTCCTATTTTAATTTCTACCGGAGAAAATAATTTAGTAGGATTGTTTTCATATGTATTACTTTTAGATCTGGCTATTTTAGCTGTTTCCGTATTTAAAAAATGGCGAGAACTTAATGTTTTAGGATTTGTCGGTACAGCTATTATTTATTTAACTTGGAGCGGAAGGTTTTATTCAGAGGATCAGTTATTGTCCGTAATGATATTTTTGTCTCTTTTTTTTGTGGTTTATTCAATTTCTTCGCTTATTTATAATTTAGTTAAAAACGAGGAATCAACCGGAACCGAACAGATTCTTACTTTAGTTACCGGTGTCGCTTTTTTTGGAACAAGTTATAGTTTATTAAACCACGATTACCATTTAGCAATGGCCCCCTTTGCCTTAGTGATGGCAATATATTATTTTATATGGGCTTATTCCGTGCGTTCTATTACGCCCAAAGACGAAAAACTTTTTAATTTTTTAGCTTTTTTAACGGTTGGATTTATTACTCTCGCTATACCAATTCATTTTAAGCAAAATATAGTTACTATCGGATGGATTATTGAGGCTGTTTTATTGCTTTATCTTGGTACAAAGGTAAATCAGCGAACAATTATAGTCTTTGGGTCTACAATTGCCAGCTTTGTAATTTTCCGGTTACTTTTTATAGATTCGGGCCTAAATATTGGCGACTCTTTGGTATTTTTTAATAAAAGATTTTTAACATATGTGCTGGGAATAATTGCTTTTTATCTAATAAGCTATATTTTTAGAAATAACACAGCTGGAATAGATGATAAAAATATGGTTGAGCAGTTGAAGAAATTAATGGCAGTATCTTTGATCGTAGCTAATTTTTTTACTTTATTTTCTATAAGCCAGGAGTTGATCGTATATCACGATAAAGAGATAAGGGAAATTAAAGCTGAGCAAAATCGAATAGTCCAGCAGAGCAAGGAGGAGCATGGCAGAGATTATTATAGATATTATTATAAAGACAATGAATATTTAGCTATTCAGGAAAAGATAAATAATATTAATTATCGAAAAAGCATAGCACTTTCTCTGTATTGGTTATTTTATGCCATAGTATTATTAGTAATTGGTTTTATCGGCCGCTATAAGGCAGTTAGAGTTGGAGGTATTCTTCTTTTGGCGGTTTCAATCGGTAAATTGTTTTTTTACGATCTTTGGAGCCTAGGCACCTTGTATCGTATTATATCTTCTATCAGCCTGGGCATAGTTCTTATGTCGATTTCGTTTATTTATCAAAAATATAAAGATAAAATTAGAGAAATTATATAAAAAATAATCAAAAACTATGAAAAAATTATTAATAATTATATTTTTATTTTTATTCCCCGTATTTGTATACGCTAATTTTGATTTAACTAAGTGGCAGTACAACAAGAATATTAATGAAAAAAGCGATGGTTTGGTTCGTTTTACTATAGACGACGAAATATTTAGTAATACAGAAAGAGGTCTTCAGGATTTAAGAATAATTGATAGTGATAACAGCGAAATTCCTTTTAAGCTTATGCATAGTAAAGTTAATGAACAGCAGAGTGCGTATTACCCCCGGATGATAAATAATTCTTATTTGCCGGGTCAGTTTTCATCGGTGATATTGGATTTTGGAGAAAATCCGCCTACCGTTAACCGATTAACTATCAATACTTCATCTAATAATTTTCAGCGTAATGTTAATATTTATGGAAGTGATGACCCCAAAGGAGATTTTAGCATATTAAAAGAAAAGGCATATATTTATGACTATACTGATATCAAGGGCAGTTTTAAGTCTCAAAATACTATTATTAATTTTCCGGATAGTATTTTTCGATATATAAAAATTGAAGTCCTTGACGATAATAATACTCAGGTAAATATTAACTCGGTTAATGGGTATAAATATACGAAGACCCAAATAAAAGAACTAATAAGAACTCCTGCCTATACAGTCAAAGAAAACCAGACGGACAAGTTTACTGAGATTTATATAGATTTAGGATTAAGTGGTTTGCCTACCAATAAAATTCAATTTTCAGTAAGTGATAAGAATTTTAATCGCGGTGTTTCTGTTTTTTCCAGCTTAGATAATAATAATTGGCGGCATTTAGGGAATAATTATATTTTTCGTTATAATACAGCTAAATTTACGGGCGACAATTTATCGCTTGATTTTAGTGAAACCAACGATCGCTATCTTAAAATTATAATCAGAAATAAAGATAATAATACTTTAAAAATTGACGGCGTTAATACTTTTTCAATATATAGGGAGGTAATTTTTCAGATTAGCCAGGATAAAGATTATAAAGTATATTATGGCAACCAGAAAGCAAGATTTCCGGAATATGATATTGAGAGTTATTTTCAGTATCTTGACCTTGAGAGCGCCAAAGATGTTACCCTATCAAAGCAAAATATAAATCCAGAGTACGTTCCGGAGGCAGAGCCGGAATTACCAATTACCGAAAGAATACCTTATCTTATGCCGGGTTTTTTGATTTTAATTAGTTTGGTATTGCTGTTTTTCGTGTTTAAGTTTTTTCAAAAAAAGTAGTTGTAAATTATAGTAATTAAATAAAAAAATGAACGTAATAATTACGTTTATTTTTTGTTTGGACAGAATAAAGTGATATAATTATTGTATGGACATATTTAATAGAAAAGAGAAAAAAGGATTATGGGCGATTTACATGACCCACGCAATTGATGCTTTGGCTTTTTCAATTTCCAGTATTTTTGTACCGATTTTTCTTCTATCAAGCGGAGAAACCGTTAGGACGGTGGCATTGTATTTTATTATACATAATATTGTTTTGTTGTTTTCCGCTATTTTATCCGGGATGGTATCAAGTAAGTTTGGTCTTAAAAAATGTATGATGCTTCGGTATCCGTTTTTGTTCGCCTATCTTTTTATGCTTACCAGTTGGGGCAGTTTCGGTAATATTATTTGGCTGGCGGTATTTAGCGGGCTTGCTGCCGGTTTTTTTTGGATACCTTTAAATATTTTTTTCGGCCGCCATGCCGGCATAAAGGGACTAGGATCGGCGATTGCCAAATTAAGCGTAATGCCACAGCTAGTCGGCCTGGGCGGGCCCTTGCTCGGCGGGGTACTGGCGGTAATATTCGGTTTTAAGTCGTTATTTATTATTACATTTGTGATTTCAATATTTTCGTTATTGCCGCTTTTTTTAAGCCCGAATTTGAAGGATTATTTTAAGTTTGATCCCAAAAAAGGTTTATTGTTTTTTCTCCGTAGCCCAAAATTATTAATCGCTGATATGGTTGATAATATCGGAGGAGAAGCAGAAGGGATAATTTGGCCGATATTTGTATTTTTAACGGTGCAAAGCACAATTTCAGTTGGTATTGTCGGTACTTTCATTGCCATTGGCTCCTTGCTTTTCACGGTTTTAATTGGGAAAGCAACCGATAAAAAAAGCGAGCGCAGCTTGATTCGTTTGGCTGTTCCGCTGCTTATTCTAATCTGGGGCATAAGGGTTTTTATCCAGGTTGAGGGAGTGATGTATTTAACTACTATCGCCGCTGGATTTGTTTTAACCCTTTTTACGGTTCCCTACACCCGTTTACTTTTCGCTAAAGCCAAGCGTGAACGCAATGAGTCATTTTATGTCATGAAAGAAGTGCCGACTGTTTTAGGGAGATTGGTAATTCTGGCTTTATTTTTCATTTTTGCTGATAATATCGCCTGGCTTTTTCCGTTTGCCGGTTTGTCATACTTGTATTTTCTTTTTTTATAGGTTAAATTAATAATAATTTATGTATAATAAATAATGATTTTATATGCCTACATTATATAACCATTCAGACTCAAATAAACGTAAAACCTGGTTTTTATTAACTGGATTTTTGGTATTCATAATTATTATCGGCTACGTATTTTCCGTAGCCATGGACAGCACCGGGATTTTATATTTCGCGGTCGGCTTCAGTATAATTTCCAGTTTTATAAGCTATTGGTATTCGGATAAGATTGTACTCGCCATGAGCGATGCCAAAAAAATAGAATTTGAAGATAATAAGGAATTGTATCGAATAGTAGAAAATTTATGCATTACGGCCGGATTACCCGTGCCGAGAATATATATAATAAACGATACGGCTCCGAACGCTTTTGCGACCGGCCGGGATCCGGA
>QMNH01000097.1 GCA_003647675.1 Candidatus Falkowiibacteriota bacterium
GACGAAGTTCATATGCTTTCAATTTCGGCTTTTAACGCGCTTTTAAAAATTTTGGAAGAACCGCCGGAAAATGTTATTTTTGTGCTTTGTACAACCGAAGTCCATAAAATTCCCGGTACAATAATATCAAGAACCCAAAGATTTGATTTTAAAAGAATTAGCGTTTCAGATATCGTAAAAAAGCTTTCCTATATTGCCAACTTGGAAGAAATAACAATAAATAAAAATATATTGGAAAATATCGCCCGCCATGCGGAGGGTCATATGCGCGACGCCGAAAGCACGTTGGGGCAAGTTATCGCGATTAGCGATAAAGAAGTAACTGACAAGGAGGCGGATCTCGTAATTCCACGCGGAGATTTAGAAAAAGCAGTAAGTTTAGTTGAATTTTTAGAAAAAAAAGACGCTGCTTCCGCGATTTCTTTGATTAATACTTTAATGAACGAAGGAATTGATTTAAAAAGATTTCTGCTTGATTTTCTTGAATTATTAAGAAAAATAATGCTTATAAAAATAAATCCCGGCCTGTCGGATAAAATTAGCACCGAATTCGGCGAAAGCATTGAATTAAAAGTGAACAATATAAGTAAAGAGCTGGAATTATCAGAGGTATTGGATTTTATCAATAAATTCAGCGAAGCCAAGAACAACATGGAAAAAAGTTTTATTACCCAGCTTCCGATCGAAACCGCGATAGCTCAAATATGCATTAATAAATATACGGTTAACACGGCTCCGGCCAGAACTTTTACTCCAAGCCAGGACAATGCCGGCATAAAAAATATTACCCGTCCGGACGCGAAATTGACAGTTGAAAAAAACAATAAAACAATCGGTAATTTAAATTTGGACAGTTTACTATCAAAATGGAACGAAGTTCAAATCAGAACAAAAAAATATAACCATTCATTGTCTTTCATACTGCGGGTTTGCGAGCCAAAAGAATTAAACGGTGAAAACTTAACGTTAGCATTTAAATATAAATTCCACCGCGATCGTATCGAGGACATAAGTATTAAAAAACTTGTTGAAAATATCCTAAAAGAAGTGTATGGCCGCCAAATATTAATAAAAACTATTATTGATGAAAATTTAAAACCAGCCAGCCCGCCGGATAATTCTAATAATAACGCCCAAGCATCCGAAATAAACGAAAAAAAAGATAATGAAACCGGAAAAAAAGACGACAATGATGTTATGGGCAATTTATTAAAGAATTTCGGCGGACAAATTATTGATTAGCCTAATTTTAACGTTTTTTAACTTGTATGAAAAATAAAAAAATAGGATTAGCGCTAGGGGCTGGTGGCGCGAGAGGCATAGCTCATATCGGTGTATTAAAGGCACTTGAAAAAGCCAATATAAAAGTAAATTTTATAAGCGGCGCCAGTATGGGGGCCTTGGTCGGCGCGGCATACGCAATCGGCATGAGCGCTGAAGAAATTGAAAAGGAAGCTTTGAAAAATAAAAAAAGAATTACTAAATTTATTGATTTTAACCGTCCGTCCGGTTCAATTTTAAAAGGCAAAAAAGCCGCTAAATATATAAACGAACTACTAAAAGATAAAAACTTTAATGATACTATTATTCCTTTCCGCGTAATAGCTACCGATTTAGAAACCGGCAATGAAGTAATTATAAAAAAAGGGAAATTAACCGAAGCGGTTATGGCCAGCATTAGCGTACCCGGCATATTTCCGCCGGTTAAAGTCGGAAAAAAATATTTAATTGACGGCGGCGTGGTAAATCCAACCCCGATTGATGTTGTTAAAAATATGGGCGCTGATATTATAATCGGCGTTGATTTAATTATGCGGCAAAAGTTAAGATTAGTTAATCCGGGGTTAATTACCACCATAATGCAGACATACGAAATAATGCGTACTCAGGCAGTAAAACAAAAAATTAAAAATTTAGGCGAAGAAACTATTATAATAAAACCGAAAACCGGCAACACGATTGACAGTTATAAATTTAAGGATGTGGGAAAATTTATCCGCGAGGGCGAACTCGCGGCGCAAAACGCGATACCAAAAATTAGAGAAAAATTAGAATAAAATCCGCCTGCGCTAAAGCTTCGGCGGACACAGTCGGGGATCGTCTAGTGGTAGGACGCCAGGTTCTGGCCCTGGTAACCATGGTTCGAGTCCATGTCCCCGAGCATTAATAATTAAAAACATAAATATGAACAACAACAAAACATTAAAAATTTGCGTATCATCCGAAGGCAAAACTTTGAATTCTGAAATTGACCCGCGCTTTGGCAGATGCAAATATTTTTTAATTGTTGACATAAAGGGCGGCAATATTACAAATGTAGGCGCGATTACAAACAAAGGCGCTGATATGGATAGGGGGGCCGGCATTAGCGCGGCCGGACAAGTCGGTGAATTAAAAGCCGACTTGGTTATTAGCGGAGATATCGGCCCAAAAGCAAAAGAAGTATTAAAGCAATTAAATATTAAAATTTATAAAAAAACAGGCTTAATAAAATCAGCTATTAATGATTATATTAAAAATCCCAAAAACAACAGTGATAGTATTCCAGCCGGTATCAGCAGCCAAAATTTAATAAAACCTAATAATAAAGAAAAAATATTTATTCCCTTGGCGGATAGTAACGGTGAAGATTCCCAAATATCTTTGCATTTTGGACGCGCTTTATATTATGGATTGTACGAGACCACAGAAAATAAATTAATTATAAAAAAAATCAGCCTGGACCATAATAATCCGGACAAAACACCGGTTGAGCAAATCATAGATATCGCCAACCCGACAACAGTATACGCGCTTGACATGGGTCCGAAAGCGGTTAAATTATTTAAGGAGAAAAATATAAAGCTGAAAACCGGCTCTTATAAAATTTTAAAAAAAGTAATAAAAAATTTAGAAAATTTAGAAAATTTGGAAGGCGATTGCGGCCATTAATTTAACCATGCGAAAAAATAACACAAAAATTATCGGTATTACCGGCGGAAAGGGCGGCACCGGCAAATCAACCGTGGCCACAGCCTTGGCTTACGAGCTGGCCAAAAAGCATAAAGTTCTTTTGGTTGACGCTGACGTTGATTGCCCTAACGATCATTTACTTCTGGGAATTAAGCGAAAATTTTTAAAAAAAGTAGAGCAAAGAATTCCCGCCTGGGATTTTAAAAAATGCGTTAAATGCGGCCTGTGCGGCACGGTCTGCGAAACAAATTCAATTGTATCAATTAAGGGCAAAAAGCCGATATTTATACCGGAGCAATGCAATGGCTGCGGCGCCTGCGCAATAAAATGCCCAGAAAAAGCGATTAGCTGGACGCGAAAAGAAATCGGTAAAATATATACCGGCTCAATTTATAATATCAACTTTTTATCCGGCGAGCTGGAAATTAACCAACCGATTTCTGAATTTGTCGTTAATTCGCTTAATGATATTATTACCACCAAAAAAAATAAATTTGATTATGTTATAGTTGATACCGCGGCCGGCACTCATTGTCCGGTAATCGCGGCTGTTCAAATGTGCGATATTGTTTTTGCTGTTACCGAACCAACTCCTTTGGGCGGGCATGACCTGAATTTAATCTTGAAATTGCTGAAAAAATTACGGATTAAGTCCGGCATTATATTGAACCGTTCAGATATTGGGAAAAAAGATGTAATTATAAGTTTAGCCAATAAACACAAAATAAATATTATTGCCGAAATTCCGTATTCAAAAAAAATATTTGATCAATACGTTCACGGAAAGCCGATAACGATTAAAAACATGGAACTCCAAAAAATATTGCGGATTATTTTCCCGCACCGCTCTTCTGTCATATAAAAAAATAATTTATAAAATTATCAGAGATTAAAAATATATAAAAATATTAATAAACGTATAAACAGCTGTGTATGAAAAAAATTGTTGTTTTGTCCGGAAAGGGCGGAGTCGGTAAAAGCAGTATTACCGCTTCACTGGCCGTTGTTTTATCCGAAAAAAAGAAAATTATTTGCGCTGATTGCGATGTTGACGCGTCTAATTTAGCCTTAGTATTCGGCCTGGATGAAAAAAAATTCAAAGAATGGGAGAATTTAAGCGCGGCCAAAGAGGCTGTGTTTGATTACAGTAAATGCGATTCCTGTAAAAAATGTTCTGATAATTGCTATTTTAGCGCTATAGAATATAAAAATAACAAACCGGTATTAAAAAAATTCAGCTGTGAAGGCTGTGGAGTTTGTGAATTAGTTTGTCCCAACAGCGCGATTAAACTCGTTAATATTAATAATGCCAAAATCGGCTACGCCAATACAAAATACGGATTTAAAATAGTTTCAGCCCAATTAAATATAGGAAATTCAGGCTCCGGGAAAGTAGTGGCCGCGGTTAAAAATAAAGCGAAAAAGCTGGCTGATAATTCTGAAATTTTATTGATTGATTCTGCCGCTGGTATCGGCTGTCCTGTCATAGCTTCTGTAAGCGGCAGTGATTATTGTGTTTTAGTTACTGAGCCGACGCACTCAGGCCTGTATGACCTCGAAAGAGCTTTAGAGGTGGTTAAACATGTTAATATTCCCTGCGGAATAATAATAAACAAATACAATATTAACCCCGAGTATTTTAATAAAATAAAAAAATTTGCCAAAAATAATAATATTGATATTATCGGTAAATTAACATACGATAAATCTTTTATTA
>QMNH01000098.1 GCA_003647675.1 Candidatus Falkowiibacteriota bacterium
GCCGCGCCGGTAATCATATTTTTTACATAATCGGCATGTCCCGGACAATCGACATGGGCGTAATGACGTTTTTCCGACTCATATTCAACATGAGCGGTCGCGATTGTAATGCCGCGCTCCTTTTCTTCCGGAGCGGCGTCAATTTGATCCACGGTTTTTTCGGTAACCATCATGCCTTTAGCGCCCATAACTTTTAAAATAGCCGCTGTTAATGTTGTTTTGCCATGATCAACGTGACCGATTGTGCCAACGTTTACATGGGGTTTGGTCCTTTCAAATTTTGCCATGTTTTTATTCTTTTTACGGCCCCCAAACAATTTATGATTTAAAATTTATTATTTAAAATTTATATTCCAAAATCTTAAATTTAAAATTTAAAATTATTCGAGGTTTCTACCTGGTTAAGACCGGGAACCAACCGTGATAATTAGATTTATAAAATTAACTTTTTCCAAGTAATTTTTATTTTTATATATTAAAATTTTTCTTCATCTATTAAGTACTGGCGGTCTTCTTCAATTATTTCTTCGGCCGCTTCTTTTCTTTCAGACGGAATAACCCAATGATTTTTTCGCGTCTTTTCCCCCCTTAAATCATCCTTGTCAAATTTACTTTTTGAAAATTTTGAAATTTTTTGGTCGGCTTTGTCCAATATTTCATCAATTTTGCTAAAATCGGAAAAACCGTCGTAATCATCATGATCATCCTGATCGTAAAATTCCCTGCTGGGCGAATTTGTCGGACTATAATTTTTTTCGCTTTTCCATATAGCCACGTCGCGATTTATTTTATCAAGTAATTCATCTTCTGTCAAGTTGCGGACTTCGCTTTTACCAATAACCAAATTTTCATATTCATCCAGACTCATTACCACGAATATATCCTTTTTTTCTGAATTATAAACAATCAGCCGATCACCGGTTTTTCTGGCTAAATCTATTGCTTTTTGCAACTGATTATGCATAAATTATTACTATCTTTAATAAATATTCTCTTATTTTATATTAACTTTTACTTTACGTCAAACTTGCTCTAGTCCTATTTTTTTTCTGTATTTTTTCCGATTATTTCTTCAGCGATATTCTTTGGTACTTCCGAATAATGCAAAAATTCCATGGTAAAATTTGCCCGGCCCTGACTCATTGAACGCAGAGAGGTAGCATAGCCAAACATCTCGGATAGCGGCACCTTAGAGTCTATTACTTTCGCGTTTCCCCGGTCGGTCAACTGCCCGATTTGCCCTCGTTTACTATTAAGATCACCAACAATACTACCCATATAATCTTCAGGCGTAACTACTTCAACGCTCATAATCGGCTCCAACAATATTGGTTTTGCTTTTCGGCAAGCGTCTTTAAACCCAAATATAGCCGCCATCTTAAAGGCCACCTCGGAAGAATCTACTTCGTGATAAGTCCCGTCATATACAGTTGCTTTAATATCTACTATCGGATAACCGGCTAATACGCCTTGGTCGGTTGCTTCTTTAATTCCTTTTTCTATTGCCGGTATATATTCTCTTGGAATAACACCGCCCTTAATGGCGTCGGCAAATTCGTTCCCTTCGCCCTCTTCCTGTTTTTCAACCCTAATATAACAATGGCCGTATTGGCCACGCCCGCCGGACTGCTTAATATATTTGCCCTCGGCTTCTGCCGATTCTTTTATTGTTTCCCGATAGCTTACTTGGGGTTTGCCGATATTAGCTTCTACTTTAAATTCCCGCTTCATCCGGTCAACAATAATATCCAAATGAAGCTCGCCCATGCCGGATATTAAAGTTTGGTTGGTTTCCTCGTCCGTTTCTACTCTAAATGTCGGATCTTCTTCTGCCAGCTTCTGCAAAGCCAGGCTCATCTTCTCTTGGTCGGCTTTAGTTTTCGGCTCAACCGCGATTTTAATAACCGGTTCCGGAAAAGTAATTGATTCAAGCAATATCGGCCGGTTTTCCGCCGATAATGTATTTCCGGTTACCGTACCTTTAAGTCCGATAACTGCCGCGATATCTCCCGCGTATACTTCCTTTACTTCCTCGCGATGATTGGCGTGCATGCGCACTAGGCGGCCGATTCTCTCTTTATTGCCGGTTGATGAATTTAATATGTAAGTACCAGACTGAAGAACGCCACTATAAACGCGCACAAAGCACAATTTTCCCACAAAGGGATCAGTCGCGACCTTAAATGCTAATCCGGCGAAAGGATCGTTGTCAGAGGCTTTTACTTCAATTGTTTTTTCTGAATTTTTAGGATCACAACCGATCAATGCTTCTACATCAAGCGGCGATGGCAAATAATCTATGGCCGCGTCCAAGGCTAATTGAACGCCAATATTCTGGAGTGCCGTGCCGGCTAAAACCGGAAATAACTTATTAGCAATAACGCCTTTGCGAATGGCTTTTTTTAATTCCTCTATGCTTAACTCTTCGCCGTTTAAATATTTATCGGTTAAACTTTCATCGCATTCCGCAGCTCGTTCAACTAACTCTGTCCTCATTTCCTTTACTTTTTCTTTAAAATCGCCGGGAATAGCGACCTCAACTATTTTCTCCCCGAAATTACCCTGAAACTCATAAGCCTTCTCGGTTAAAAGATCAATAACTCCCTTCATCGTTTCTTCCGCGCCAATCGGGATCTGGATAGCGGCCGCGTTCTTATTAAGCCTGTCTTTTATCGATTCCAAAGACATATAAAAATCCGCGCCCATTTTATCCATCTTATTAATAAAACATAAACGCGGTACTTTGTATTTATCCGCTTGGCGCCACACGGTTTCCGACTGCGGTTCTACTCCGGCCGCCCCGTCAAAAACGGCAATGGCTCCGTCCAATACCCGCAGTGAGCGCTCAACTTCAACCGTAAAATCAACATGACCTGGCGTATCAATAATATTAATACGGTAATCTCTCCAAAAAGCGGTAGTAGCGGCCGATGTAATCGTAATGCCTCTTTCTTTTTCCTGCTCCATCCAGTCCATATCGGACTCGCCGTCATGGGTTTCCCCAATTTTATGTTTTTTCCCGGTATAAAAAAGCACCCGCTCGGTAAAAGTGGTTTTGCCGGCGTCTATGTGCGCCATTATCCCTATATTTCTGGTTTTTTCAAGCGAATACTCTCTTGCCATAATTTTAGTATAAAGTTATAAAGTTAAAAGTGTAAAGTATATTTTTATTATTCTATAAATTCAAAACTTTGAACCATTCTCTCCATTATATCTTTTATATCTTTATAATCTTCCCTAAAAGTAATTAAACTATATTTTTTATTATCTTTTTCCATCACCTGCTCTATAATCCTTCCGGGCACTTCTTCCAGTTCTAAATTCGCAGGCATTATTAAAAGTTCAATATCGTAAGGCGGTTCTTGTTCCCAAATTTTATCTGTCGGCGCAAAACCGATTATCAATTCATAGCCCAAGTCCCCGGCAGTTTCATGGTCGACAGTATAATACCAGCCATGCGGATAATCTATTTGAAAACCTTCTTCTCCTCGGCTAAACGTATCCCATTCATCCGCAGCAACTGCCTTATTATTATCAATTATACTATTATAATCTTCTATATTTTGTTCAATCTTACCAATATCATCTTGCGCTTGTTGGTATTCATCCAGGACATCTGCGATATTCGCATTTTTTTTCGTTTCTTCCGTGTTTTTCTGCCAAAAAAATGAGCCGCCATACGCTAAAGCAGCTATTATCACGATTACAACCAAAAGTCCAATCAATGCCGAGCCTTTTTCACTTTTTAAATAACTATTCATAAAATTACAAATCCCAAATAACAAATAAATTCAAAATTCAAAGAACCAAAATTCAAAACACTGTAATTTCTTGTTTGGATATTTGAATTTAGAATTTGATACTTATTTGAAATTTGGTGCTTGTAATTTGTGATTTTTTGCTATTACCGCGCAAAGTGCGCAAACGCTTTATTTACTTCCGCTTGTTTTTGTACAGTTTCTTTCTTCTTTACGGCCGCTCCTTCTCCCTGGGCGGCTAACAATATTTCATCAGCTAATTTTTCTTTCATAGCTTTGCCTTTTCTGCTTTTAGCCGCTTCAATAAGCCAAAGACAACCCAAATTAAAACGCCTAGCACCCCGCACTTGGTATGGAATCTGATAATTAGCGCCCCCGATTCTTCTGCCCCTTACTTCCAGTAAAGGTGAAATTTTCTTTAAGGCTTTATTAAAAACATGGCGCGGATCCTGTTTTGTTTTTTCTTTAATAATATCAAAAGCTTCGTAAACAATAGATTCTGCCACGCTTTTCTTTCCTTTTTTCATTACATAATTAATGAATTTAGCCACATCAGTATCATTATACTTTATGTCTCCGGCTATTTTTCTTTTTGGCGCCTGTTTTCCACGCATGCTTTAGTAATTAGTTAATTAGTTAACTAGTTAACTAGAAACAAATTAATTAGCGGTTAAAATCTCTTATTCCTAATCACTAATTAACTAATACCTAATTAACTACAAATTTATTTCTTCTCTCTCTTGGCTCCATATAAACTCCTGGATTGCTTTCGCCCTTCAACCCCCTGTGTATCAAAAACACCGCGTACAACTTTGTAGCGCACACCAGGCAAATCCTTGGTTCGTCCGCCTTTCAAAAGTACGATGGAATGTTCCTGCAGATTATGGCCCATGCCCGGAATATAGGC
>QMNH01000099.1 GCA_003647675.1 Candidatus Falkowiibacteriota bacterium
ATGAGCCTGGCCTGGACTTTTCTTTTAGCCGCTTTCGCGTCTTTATTTATGAATTTTTTAGTGGACAAGAAAGTAATTAAAGAAGGCAGGCATGCCGGATAAAAATAATATTTTTTAAAATAAAAAAAATGAACTTACGATAAATTCATTTTTTTTATCCTATAAATTAGCAAGCAGCCAGCTATCGTCTGTTTGTTTTTTTATATAAAATTTAACAGTAATTTCATCTCCCATAAAATCTATTTTATTTGTAAATAATTTTTCATTATCGGTTGCGGAAGTTTGTTTTGAGCCGGACAAAATATTTCCCAAAAGCAACCTGCCTTCACTATCCAGAAAGTTTAAAGTGTATTCGCCCAACGTTTGCATTTCCGGAATAAGAACAGAGTTTAGATCTTCTTTGTGGTTTGCCCGTATCGCCGTGGCGGCCGCGGAAATAATTTTTTGAGCGTCGGTTTTCCCGCAATCTACGCAAATCGGAGGAGTTATTGTCGCTGGACTAGTCTTTGGTATATAATTTGAAAAATAACCGGTATTTATTTTATTTAAATTATTATTAGTAATGCCCAGGCCGAAATTTTTCATAATTAAAAAAGCGTCGGCCGGCCGTCCCAGGTAGTAGCGTTTATTATCGTTGGGATTAATATACCAGGCCTCGCCGTTTTGTTCGGTTTGCAGGAAAATTTTACCGGCATGGCCAAGGGCGAACTCGCTGTCTATATTAAGCTCGTCGTTTTTTAGGGGATTGTAGCCATTTTCTATTTCTTGTTTATCGGGGTAACCATCCGCGTCAGTATCTTTATTATTTATGGCTGTGCCTAAAGCATTTTCGAGCCGGTTTGACAGGCCGTCATTATCGGCGTCTTCGTCGTCATAATCAATTAAGCCAATCGAAAATTTTTCCAGATTTTCATTACTTATTCCAATACTCAAATTCCGCATTAGATTAAAGGCGTCCGTTGGTTTTCCTAAATAGTATTTTTTATTGTTATCAGGATTTACATACCAGGCTTCGCCATTAGATTCGGTTTGTAATAATATTTTTCCGGCCAGTTTTTGATTTAAGCTTGTTTGCGCCCCCAAAAGGCTTGGTATAGAAAATAATATTATTATTATAATTATTATTTTTCGCAGAGAGACTAAGTCGCTACGATTTGCGAATGCAAATCGTAGCGACTTAGTCTCTCTGGGTAATAGTTGTTTTGAAATTTTGTTTTTTCGCATAATTGCTGACTTTTAATTAAATATTTGCTATAATTTAAATATATAATAATTAATAAAAATTAAATGAAAAAATCCAGGATTATAATTTATGGAGTATTAACGGTATTATTAATTATAGTCGGATATGTAGTTTTTCAATATATAGAATTTAATAACGTTGCGAAAGCAGTGGGAGGCATGCCTTGGCAGGACGGTGGCAAAATTTCCATGGTTAGACCCGTCTGTATACTAGATACCCCAATGCCATATCCCACAACCTGCGCAATTTCTTGTCCATTAGTTACCTCGGCTTATGGTACGGCGTGTATGGCTTATATGGAAATTGATACCGTAGGCCAAAAAGGCACGACTTTCATGGCAGTACCTAAAGGTTTTGTTTTTTCCGGAGGCGGATCATTTCCTACAACTGGCATGGATTTTGTTGCCGGAGGCTCAACCAATGCCTTGCCGTGGGTAATCGGTATACCTGGCTTAGCGGTTAATAATATTGAAAAGATTAAAAATTGGTTTGATAAGTATATTATAGCAGGATTTAAGGATTAATTAAATAAAAAAGCCACGTAAGTTATTATAAAAAGGGGCTGGATCCCTTCGCTAGGGGTCCAACCCCTTTTGTTTAATATGGATTTAATTAGACAGACAAAAGAGCTTTGCTCTAAACATAATATTTATCCCAGCCGTTCTAGGGGGCAGAATTTTTTAATTACGGAAAATGTGTATGATAAAATTATTAAAGCCGCGGATTTAAATAAAAATGATACCGTGCTGGAGATTGGGCCGGGTTTGGGATTTTTAACGGAAAAATTAGCTGAGAAAGCCGAAAAAGTAATCGCGGTGGAATTGGATGATAAAATAGTTGATATTTTAAAGAAAAGAATAAAGGAAAAAAAAATTAAAAATATAGAAATAATTAATGGCGATGTTTTAAAAATTATAAAATTTGATAATTGGAAATTGTTTGAAAATTGTAAATTGAAAATTAAAAATTATAAAGTTGTTGCTAATTTGCCGTATAATATTACATCTGTTTTTTTGCGAAAAATGTTGTCGCTGGAGAATAAGCCCAAATCAATGACCTTGATGCTGCAAAAAGAAGTAGCCGAGCGGATTTGCGCGCGTCCGCCGCGTATGAGTTTATTAGCTGTTTCAGTCCAGCTTTACACGCAAGTTGAAATTATGGATTATGTTGGGAAAGAAAATTTTTGGCCGGAGCCAAAGGTGGATAGCGCGATAATTAAGTTAAAAGTGAAAAGTGAAAAGCTAAAAGTAAATGAAAAAGAATTTTTTCGGCTGGTTAAAATTGGGTTTTCTGCTAAAAGAAAAATGCTGAAAAATAATTTGTCAGTCGGTTTCAAGATACCCGGTTCAGAGGTGGAAAAAAGATTATTAAAAGCCGATTTTAACAAAAAAATAAGACCAGGAGAATTATCAGTAAATCAATGGATAAAACTATTGGAGAATTTTAATAACTAATTATTTAATTTTAGCTATTTTTATATTTTTAAATAATAAAAGTTGAAAATCCAGAGTATTTGGATTTTTTATTTGGATTTTTTTATAGTTTTATGTTATAATTATAATAATAAAAATAATAATTTTTAAGCATAATCCCCATGCAAAAAAAACAAGAAAATAGCGATTTTGGTATTGGTAATAACCAATTTCAAAATACGGGCGCTTTAAATAAAAGCCAAAAGATAGCGGTTATATCTTTGGCTTTTTTTGCGTTTTTAATACTGATTCTTTGGTCAGTCCAGTTTAAAAAGACGATAACCGGCTCTGTGGGTTTTGTTGAGGAAGATAAAAACGCTTCCATGGATAATTCCGTCGTCCCAATTGCGGAAAATAATCTTTCCCTCAAAGACACGGACGAAGATGGAATCAATGATTCTGACGAACTAAATATTTATTTAACTTCGCCTTATCTTGAAGACAGCGATAGCGATGGTTTTTTGGATAGGGAAGAAATTGAAAGCGGAAATGACCCCAATTGCCCGCAAGGAGTTGACTGTTATGGAGTTGAAAGCCTTTATAGTAGTGAGGGAGAGATAAAAAAAGACACAAGTCTTAATGCCGAAGATATTTTATTGGAGCAATTGGAATTTACCGAAAATTTGAGTACAGACACGGCTGGAAATAGCCAATCTCAGGACCAGGAATTAGTAAATTTTTTAAACGGTCAGCTTGATGCCCAGTCTTTAAGAGATTTGCTCATAGAGTCAGGAATAGACAAAGACATGTTAAATCAAATAAGCGATGAAGACTTGATTAAAAGCTATCAGCAAATGCTTATAGACAGCCTTGACCAGCAATAGAATAATAGAAAAATTAGCGAGGAATAGATAATAGAATAGAAAAATAAAAAGACTTTAAGATAACCAGATTTTACTTTTGTTTTTTCAAATTTTAAAACAGTAAAATTTTATTTTTTTTATACATTTTTTTATATCAGCTAATAAGCAAAATGAAAATTAAGGCAAGAAGTAAAAAAGCCATAAGGATTATAATAATCAATTGTTTTATTATTTTTTTTATTTTAGGGGGATTTTTTTTATTTTTAGCCGGTGACTGCGTGGCGTCGCTTCCAGTGGTAAGTAGCGAGTCCGGCAGTACTCCGGTATGGTACCAAAGCATAAAAGATTACGCTAAGCGAGCCTGGAAAGAAATATCAGAGAATTTTGAGCTTTTAAGGAAAAGGCTGGGATCCCAAACTATGCATAAAACAATCAGCAACAGCTTAAATAAGGTAGCCTATGATACCGCTACCTGGCTGGGTTCGGGCGGTAAAGGGCAAAAACCCCTTTTTATAACTGAAGGCTGGGGGGAGTATTTAAGTAATGTGGCAGATGAGGCAGTCGGTGAATATATAGAAAGAGTAGGGAGAGAAGGCGGATTTAATTTATGCAAGCCAGGGCCTGGTGTAAATGTAAAAATCGGACTTGGCTTAATTCAGTATCAGCGCCCGAAAGCACCAGCCTGCACGTTTTCGGAAATGACCGACAATTGGTCCGAAGAACTGAAAAAGGGGGATTTTCTCAACCGTTTTCAAGACATGTTTAATCCTAAATCAAGCGATATTGGACGCAGTTTGATTACATGGTCCGGTTTTGTAGAATCATTAAGAATGAAAGAACTGGAAGAAAGGATAAAATTAGAAGAAAACAAGGGATATAAAGATAAAACCGGTATTTCCGGCAAGAGCGAAAATCCGCCCGGATTTGTGGAAGAAAGATTGACCGGAGCCATGGATAATTTTATTAAGAATTGCTACAAGTATAAGGGCAATGCTTTAGGTGAAGCGGCCAATGTATTTCTTTGCCAGCTAGCTTTGACAATGTTTAATGATTTTATATCCACCATGGGCAAGGACATGCCCAAATATTCTTCCCCCTATTCAGGCGACTACGGCGGTTTAACCGACTACAGCGCCTCCCC
>QMNH01000100.1 GCA_003647675.1 Candidatus Falkowiibacteriota bacterium
AAAGCCTGGCTTCGGATTATATATTTATTGCTTATTCTGACGCTGGTAATTCCAATGCCGGCATTTTTTCCATTTATAATTCTTTGGGAAATTTAGCGGTAGAGCCTATTATTTTTTCAAATAGCAATACGGCTAATATAAAAATTATTGAGTTAACAAACGGTAATATAGTCATTGCCTATACTAACAGCGGCAATTTAAATTATGGAGAATTTGTAATTTATGGAAATAACGGAGTTAAAGCTTTGGGGCCGATTGAATTTAATCAGGGAGAAACAGACAATATTTCAATCGTAGAATTGGTAAACGAAAATATTTTTATTACTTATACCAATAAAGCCAATTCAGATTACGGGGAGTTCGTAATTTATAACCAGAGCGGAGGTCTAGTGTTGGATCCAGCCGTATTTAACGCGGGCGCGACTGAAAGCATTTCAACGGCCGAAATGACTAATGATAACGTTTTTATCGCTTACGCCAATAAAGTAAATTCAAATTACGGGGAGTTTATAATTTATGATACTAACCTGGGTGAATTGCTGGCGCCAGTGGTTTTTAATCTGGGGGAAACCGATAATATATCGGTAAAAGAGCTTAATAATGAAAATGTATTTATAGCTTTTAATAATAAAGAAAATTTTAGCAATGGGGAATTTGTTATCTATAATTATCTCGGAGAAGAGGTAAGCGGTTCAAAAGTATTCATTGAAGGCGATACCGGAAATATAGCTATTACAAAAACTTTAAGCGGCTATATATTTATGGCTTATTCCGATATTAACACAATTGAATGCATTGAGTCTGATTGGGAATATTCATTGGAACCGGCTCAGTGTCCAAGTTCCGGAATCCAAAATAAAAATTGGGAATTAATAAGCGAATGCGCGGGAGGGGTATCTCATCCCGCAAGTGAAGAAATTAGCTGCGATTATACGCCAGAGTTGCCCGTTTGCGATGATAGCAATTGGAGCTATTCACTGGAGCCGGACCAGTGCCCTGGCTCCGGGATTCAGACAAAGAATTGGGAATTGACGGGTGAATGCGCGGGCGGGGTATCACACCCCGGTAGCGAGGAAATTAAATGCGTTTTTAGCAAAGTTATTAAAACTGAATTTTTGGATAAATTAAAAGGGAGAATAATTTTAAGAGTAGAGGCCAGCGGCGAAGCTTATTACATAAATAATTCCGGTGCGATGTTTTATTTAGGCCGTCCAGCCGACGCCTTTGCGGTAATGCGGCAGCAGGGAATAGGAATAAAAAATAGCGATCTTGAAAAAATCGCAGTTGACTCGGACGAGGATTATGCTAATACAAATACAGATTATAATTTCGCGGTTTCACATAAAGGAAAAATATTTCTGCAAGTAGAAGCCAGCGGGGAAGCATGGTATATTTATCCGAACGACTCAAAGAGATATTATCTGGGACGTCCCGCCGACGCTTTTGATGTTATGCGTAATTTAGGCCTGGGCATACCCGAAGATAATTTCAATAAATTATAAATAAAAATAAAAATAATGACAAAAAAAGTAAGCTGTAAAATAAAAACAAAAAAAGAAAGGGTTAGGGTAAAAGTAATAAGGGCGCCCCTAGTAGACAATAATGATCTGCGGCACGTGCTTCTTTCCAGGGCCAGGGCTGTAGTGTTGTAGTAAAGCATTTATTTTGCTCGGTTATTTATTTAATTTTTAATTTTATAAATAAATTTTAATTTTAAATTTTTAATTTGATTTTTTATTATTGTTTTTCGTATTCTTAAAATTGATATTTTAAACCATTGAAAATTTAAACATTATTTAAAAATTACAAAATTAAAAATTACATAGATAATTATTTTTTTAATTTTATTAGTTTAAGTTATTTATGTATGGAATATAGACATACGCCAGTGATGCTTAGGGAAGTAATTGAATATCTGGATCCTGGGCCTAATGAAAATTTTATTGATTGTACTTTGGGCGGCGGCGGATATACTTTTGAGATTTTAAAAAAAATAAAGCCGAATGGAAAAATATTAGCTATTGATTTGGATAAGCTAGCGCACGAACATGGAAAAATAAAATATAATAAAAATAAAAATTTAATTTTAGTTAATGATAATTTTAAAAATTTATCAAAAATTATTAAAGATATATGGCCAAAAAAGGAAATTCCGGGGTTTTCTGGTATTGTTTTTGACCTTGGTTTATCTCAGGCTCAACTCGAAGACAGGAAGCGCGGATTCTCTTTTAAGCTGGATGCTCCGCTAGACATGGCCTTCGGCCAACAGGTATTAGACAATAGACCCCCCTTTGTCAAGGCCACGGAGGGCAAGTATCAGACAACGGAATATTTAGTTAATAAATTTAAAAGAGATAAGTTAGAAAAGATATTGCGCCAATATGGTGAAGAGAGATATGCTAGAAATATTGTGGATAAAATAATCAGGGAAAGAAAAATAAAAACAATAAAAACAACAGGAGAGTTAGTGGAAATTATCAGTAAAGCCGTTCCGCCTCAATATAAAAATAAAAAAATACATTTTGCTACGCGCACTTTCCAGGCTTTGCGGATTGCCACTAATAATGAATTATATAATTTAGAAGAAGCTTTGCCACAAGCCCTGGATTTGCTTAAAAAGGGCGGTCGAGTTGTTGTAGTTTCCTATCATAGCCTTGAGGACAGGATTGTGAAAAATTATTTTAAAAAAGAAAGCAGGGATTGCGTTTGTCCGCCCTTGGCTCCCGCGTGCGTTTGCGGGCATAAAGCCGGCCTTAAAATTATTACAAAAAAAATTATAACGCCAACCAGCCGGGAAATTGATTTTAATCCTAAGTCAAGAAGCGCAAAGATGCGGGTTGTGGAAAAAATTTAAAAAAATGATAAAAAAACAAAAAAAAATAAAAAAAAGCGGAAATAAAAAAGATCATAACGCAATATTAAAATTTATTAATAAATTTTTACTATTAATAATAATTTTTTCCGGCATTAGCTTTGTTGTCAGTATTAATGATTTATCAATCAAGGGATTTATGCTTGAAAAGTTGAAAAAAGAAAGTTATAATTTAAGCGTTGAAAATGAAAATATAGAATTGCTGGTTATGGAGCTGGAGTCTTATGATAATATAATAAAGAAAGCCGAGGAGTTAAAAATGGTAAAAGTTGATTCTATTGAATATATAGAAGTTAACGATGAAGCTGTAGCTAAAAAATAATAATTCAAGGCGTAAGCCCTGTTTATATGATTTTATGTAAATAATAAGTATGATTGCCCGCAAGCAGAAACAAAGAAATAGTAGAAATAATAGTCGCTTAAATATAGTATTAGCGATTATTTTTTTGTTTGGTTCAATAATTTTTTACCGCCTTTTTGCTTTGCAAGTATCTAGTTATGATTTATATACGGCCTTGGCATCGGATCAACACCAAGTTTACAATCAGCTTATACAGAACAGGGGAAAAATTTACATAAGTGATAACCAGGATTTAAAAGAAAACAATACTTTATATCCGGCCGCTACCAACAAGGATTTCGCGCTGATTTACGCGGTACCGAGAAAAGTTGTTAATCCGGAGAAGACAGCCGAAGAATTATATGAAATATTGAATAAAGCCGAGATGGAAAAAGAGGTTGATGAATTATTAGCTAATGATGAATTTTTTAAAGAGCAGGCAGAGAACGAAAATATTAGTCAGGAAGCCATGGAAAAAAACAAAGAATTTAGGCAAATAAAAAAAGAATTGGAGATTAAAACCAGGGAAGAAGAAATAATAAAAAATTATTTAATGAAATTAACAAAAAAAAATGATCCCTATGAGCCAATTAGAAATAAAGTAAACGAAGAAGACCTTGAAAAAATAATAAATTTAAATAATCCGGGCCTGGATTATATAATGGAAAAGCACCGTTATTATCCGGAAGAAAATATCGGCTCCCAGACAATCGGTTTTGTCGGCTATAATGGAGAAGAAAAAATCGGACAGTACGGGCTGGAAGGTTTTTTTAACGAAGAATTATCCGGCCAGCACGGTTCAATTAGGGCCGAACGCTCGGCTGGCGGAGAATTAATTATAGTTAACAATCGGGAATATATAAAACCGCAAGACGGTAGCGATCTAGTATTGACCATAAATCGTTCAATACAGTATACCGCTTGCACAAAATTAAAGGAAAGCGCGATGCGGCATGGCGCTGATGGCGGCAGTATTATTATTATGGAGCCGAAAACCGGGGCAATACTCGCTATGTGTTCTTGGCCGGATTATGACCCGAATAATTATAGCGAAATTGAAAATATTAATACTTACAACAATCCGGCAATCTTTAGTCAATTCGAGCCGGGATCAATATTTAAAGTAATAACTATGGCTGCCGGACTGGACGATGGAAAAATATCTCCTAATACACTATATAATGACGAAGGGCAAGTAAAAATTGAGGGCTGGGCAAAGCCGATTAAAAATTCGGATTATGATACAAAAGGCGGGCATGGCACAGTGGACATGGTTACCGTTCTGGAAGAGTCGTTAAATACCGGAGCGATATTTGTAATGGAAAAAATCGGGGCTGAAGTTTTTGCCGATTATGTTAAA
>QMNH01000101.1 GCA_003647675.1 Candidatus Falkowiibacteriota bacterium
ATTGTGCGAGGCTGTAATCATGATTGCCCCCTTGGTTCCAAAATGGTATTGAGACCAATATAAATGCCCCACAAGCGTTAATCCGATATCAATTACGTCAAGCCCTGTTTCAATAAGGCCGTTAATAAGGGCAACTTTTAATTCTTCGCTGTGGGCGCGGGAATCCATGCCGACTATAACTTTTTTTACGCCCTTTTTCTTTATATATGTTCCGTATGATTGGCCGAGACGTTTGGTTATTTTCGCGTCAAGGTCTTTCCCCACCACCCCCCGCAGATCATAGCCGCGGATTATTTCATGGTTTATTTTCATTTTTTTTATGTTTAATTATTATATAAAACTATATATAATTAAGATTTTTTAAAGTATAGCCAGATTCCGCCCAGCCCCCACCACATAGCCGCGAGGCTAAGTATCCAGCCGATTAACGGTATACTGCAAATAAGCCAGACTATTAAGACGCCGATAATCATGGCCCAAATCAGAGATTCTTTTTTCTTTTTCCATAACTTTTCCATTGTTGAGCGTCCGATTAAAATACCAACCAGTATTTTACTGGCATAAAGCGCGATTAGCCAAACGGCAGCTACAATCAAGGAAAGCGGAATGCCAATCAAAGTAATCATTAATAAAATACAAATTATCGGTGTTAACAGCATAACTACCACGCCCCAGCCAATTGCGGAAGAAGGCTTGCTTAACATATTATCGGTTAAAGTTACAATAGATTTGCGCCAAAGGCTTATTAAAACCAAACCGACTACCAGGGCTGAAAATAAGGAAAATAATATCCCCCAAATTTTAAAAGGATAATATTTTTTTTCTAATTTTTCCGTAAAGCTATACCCGATTTCTCCGCCGATAATAGCTTTCGGGGAAATATTTCCTTTGCTGCCGGCAGTATAATAAACATTGCCGCCGATTTTAGCTTCATCCGAAATATTTAGCGGACCGCCTTTTAAAACTCTTTCATTCAGGCGAAATTTAACGTCTTTATTTATTTCACCGGTTATATTTAGAGTAGAAGCGGCTCCGTGCAAATCTCCGCCGACTTTACCTTTTATATAAACGCTTTGTCCGGCCGTAAACACTTCCCAGCCAACTACAGCGTCTTTATTTAGACTAATAAAGGCGCCAAAAGCGTTTAAGTTGCGGGCAATAGATCCGTTGATATTAATCGTATTACCGGCCACCCGGGCATTACCGCCGATTTTACCATTAATATTTATTGTTTGCGCGCCGCAGATTACATCACCCTCAACAGTACCATTAATATTTATTGTTT
This sequence comes from Candidatus Falkowiibacteriota bacterium, assembly GCA_003647675.1. Lineage (GTDB taxonomy): Bacteria > Patescibacteriota > Patescibacteriia > Patescibacteriales > UBA12075 > B7-G4. The sequence continues at coordinate 1,286 of QMNH01000101.1, forward strand.
GCGCGCCGCAGATTACATCACCTTTTACAATTCCGTCAATTGTGATATTATTACTACCGGCATATAAATTTCCTTCAATTATTTCTTCTTCGCCGACATAAATTGAATCATCTGTTTTTACTGCAAACGCGCTCACCGTCAGGGGTATAATTAGAAAAAGAGCAATTGCCATGGGGAGTAAAAATCTTGTTTTTTTCATAGAAATAGTATTAAATTAGTTATTAGACTTGTTGCTTAATAAGCTATGTGACGAAATTTTCAGATTTTGTGGAAATTTTTCAAAAAAATTCTTTGCTTATGTTGTAATATAGGCTAATAATTTTTTGGAAAATTTACCGAAATATGGAAATTGCAGTAGTAGCCTATCAAGCAACAAGTCTATTGATTATATAAATTAAGTTGTGTTATTATGGTATCACGGAAAAAATATAATTTCAATTTAATTTAAATTTAAACTAATTTTAATATTAGCAAAAAATATTTAAAAATAGATTAGAATAAATGAATAAAATAGAAGCTATTAAAGAATTACTAACATTAAACATAAAGAGTCGTAATGATTTGAATTTAGCAAAACGTAGAATTGCTAAAAAATTTAGTTTACCTATTTTTACAAACGCGGAAATTTTAAAGACATATAAAAAGTTATTATTCGCGGGGGCAATTCATGAATTACCATTGCAAGTACGGATTTTACGTAAACGGGCAATTCGGACATTATCCGGCATTGCGCCAGTCGCAGTTTTAACTAAACCATATCCTTGTCCGGGAAAATGTGTTTATTGTCCGACCGAAAAAGACGTACCACAAAGCTATTTATCCAATGAGCCGGCGGTGATGCGGGCAATTCGCTGTAATTATGATCCTTATATCCAGGTACAGGACAGATTAAAAGCTTTAATCGCAAATGGCCATAATCCGGAAAAAATTGAACTTATTGTAATCGGCGGAACTTGGAGTGTGCTGCCTAAAAATTATAAATATTGGTATGTAGCGAATTTATTCGCTGGCGCGAATGAATTCGAGTTAAAAGTTAAAAGTGAAAAGTTAAAAGTTAACAAAAATCAAAGCATAGCCGAATTTAAAAGGATATTACTTTATCAGCAGAGAGTTAACGAAAAGGCGAAGTATAAAATTATTGGCTTAACCCTGGAAACGCGGCCGGATTATATAGATGAAAAAGAAATTCTAGAAATGCGCGAGCTGGGATGCACGCGGGTAGAGATTGGCGTTCAGCAAATTGACGATAAGATATTAGAAATAAATAAGAGAGGGCATGGAGTTAAGGAAATTGTGGAGGCTACGAAACGGCTAAAAGATTATGGTCTTAAAGTTACATACCATATTATGCCCGGATTGCCGGGCTCCACGGCTTTAAAAGACTACAAGATGTATCAGCGACTTTTTAGTGATGAAAAATTTCAACCGGATCAGATAAAATTTTATCCAACCGTGGTTACCAGGGGCAGTTTACTTTATAGGTGGTGGCAGGCGGGAAAATATAAACCTTATCCTCAAAAAAGTTTAGAGGATTTAATAGTGAAATGTAAAAAAATAACCCCGAAATACGTTCGGATAATAAGGCTTATCCGCGATATTCCGCGGGAATCCATTGTCGCCGGCAATAGGATAACTAATTTAAGGCAGGTAATGCAGAAGCGCGGCGCGAAATGCGTTTGCATCAGATGCCGGGAAGCCAGAGAATTAATAATTAAAAATTACGAATTAAAAATTATTAATTATAAGGCGTCAGGCGGAGTTGAATATTTTATAAGTTATGAATCTAAAGACGGAAAGACGCTTTTTGGATTTTGCAGGTTAAGGTTAATTTCACCTAAAGCAAAACAAGTAACGCCTAACATTTTAAAAAATAGCGCGTTAATTAGGGAGCTGCATGTTTATGGTGAATTAGTGCCTCCTGGCGGAAGAAAAAAGGTTCAGCATGCCGGTTTGGGCAAAAAATTAATGGCTGAGGCGGAAAGAATCGCTAAAGAAAATGGACATAAAAAAATGGCGGTAATTTCCGGTATTGGGGTCAGGGACTATTATCGGAAACTGGGCTACAGGCTTAAAGATACTTATATGGTAAAAAATATTTAAAAATAAAATAATTTTATAATATTTTTTGGAATATTGAATAATATTTTAGGTTATTCGCATGTGCCCCATTCGTAGTTGGGGCTTCTCCGAAGGAGAATAACATACTTTTGACAGATAAATTTATTAGTGATATTTTTAAAATACAAAATAAAAAAATAAGAAAATAAAAATAAACAAAAATATATATTAACAATTTAAAACAAAAAAAGGGGGATGGCTAATGGGAGACAATGGTTATGTTATTTTTTCCGGAAATTCAAACCCAGTTCTTTCACAAAAAATATGCGAGTATATTGGTGTTCCTTTGGGAGGGGAAAAGGTAAAGAGATTCAGTGATGGTGAAATTCAGATAGAAATTGACGAAAACGTAAGAAGAAAGGAGGTTTTTGTTATACAGTCAACTTGCATGCCGGTAAATGATAATTTAGTGGAATTATTGTTAATGATTGACGCTTTAAAAAGGGCTTCGGCCGAAAGAATAACCGCGGTTATTCCATATTTTGGTTATGCCCGCCAAGACAAGAAAGTTGCTCCGAGAGTACCGATTAGCGCTAAGCTGGTAGCAGACATGTTGGCTATTGCCGGTGCCGCCAGAATTATTACCATGGAATTACATGCCGCGCAGATTCAAGGATTTTTTAATATACCGGTTGACAATCTTTTTATTGGCCCGATAATAATTGAGTATTTAAAAGAAAATTTTAATGATAATATGGTTATAGTTTCTCCTGATGCCGGCGGAGTTGAAAGAGCCAGGGGCGTAGCCAAAAGAGTTGGCGCCGGTTTGGCTATTATTGATAAGCGCAGAGATGAACCCAATAAAGCTAAGGCAATGGCCGTTATCGGAAATGTTACGGACAAAACAGCAGTTATTCTTGATGATATGATAGATACGGCCGGTACTTTATGTGAAGCGGCCAGTTCTATTATTGAAGCTGGAGCAAAAGAAGTAAATTCTGTTTGCGCCCATCCCGTGTTATCCGGCAAAGCCATAGAAAACATTGAAGATTCACCACTTAAGAAAATTATAGTAACTGATACAATTCCTTTAAACGGAAAAGCATTAAAATGCGAAAAAATAAAAGTAATTTCCGTGGATGAATTATTTGGGGAGGCTATAAAACGCAGTTATAGCGGTGAATCGGTAACCTCGCTTTTTTATTAAAAAAATTATAG
>QMNH01000102.1 GCA_003647675.1 Candidatus Falkowiibacteriota bacterium
GTTTGGCTTTGGGAGTGCCGGATCCCAGACGATCCGCTATCCGTATAGCTATTAAATCTTTTAAATTTTCTTTCCCGACTTTATTGATTAAACGCCTGACCGACGCGGCCGTGACCTCGTCGGCATTATAATAAAACATATGATTGCGCACCAAAACAGTGACTTTTTGTATATCATTATTCGAAAATTTTAACCTGGACATTATTTTTCTTGTCATACGCTCGCCGACATATTCATGATTATAAAAAGTAGCTATGCCTTTTATAAATTTTTTGGTTTTGGGCTTGCCGATATCATGAAGAAGCGACGCTAACCGGACGCGCCAATCTTTGGATGGACAATATTTCAGCGACAACACGCTATGTTTAAATACAGTGTAAATATGATGCCGATCCTGCTTAACGTTTTCTGAGGCTAGCAATTCGGGTAAAATATATCTTAATAAATTTGTTTTATATAAGGCCATTATCCCATAATACGCGTTATCTGAACTTAATGTTTTAATTAATTCATCCCTAATTCTTTCTTTAGCGATAAATTTTATACTGCCGGCCATTTTAACAATCCCTCTTTCGGTTTTTGGCTCAATACTGAAATCCAGCTCGCTAGCCAGCCTGATCGCCCGCATCATTCGCAGGGAATCTTCCTTAAACCGGTCAATCGGTTCACCTACCGCCCTAATTATTTTTTTCTTTATATCTTTCCCACCCCCGAATAAATCTACTATTTCATAATCATTTACTTTTAACTTTCTACTTTTAACTTTCAACTTAATAGCCATGGCGTTGATCGTAAAATCCCGGCGCTCCAAATCTTTATCCAATTTATCTTCAAATCTAATTTTATCGGGATGACGCCGGTCGCTGTAGCCCTGCTCGGAGCGATAGGTGGTTATTTCAACTACTTTACTTGCACTGCTTTCTTCGTTTATTAACGGCAACAATACGGTTCCAAATTCATTTTCATATTTTGCCGCTGGAAATACTTTTAATATTTCATCCGGTTTCGCACTAGTTGTAATGTCCCAATCTTTGGGAATTTTATCCATTATCAAATCCCGCACGCTCCCGCCCACAATAAATGCTTCAAAACATTCTTTTTCCAGCTTATCTGTTATTTTTTTTATATATTCCGGTATTTGCATATCACTTTTATAATTTTTTTTAACATAAAAGCCTAAATATTAGGCTTTTATATTTAAATATTATACTATTTTTAGTTTAAAGTCAAAACCCTGTCCACGATCGGGTTTGCCCGCAAAGCAATAACATTGAAAAAAGTAAGCATTTATCTTCCGCCTTGACTTAACTGCCGAAAACACATTTTAAGAATATACAAAAATCTTTAAAACGCTAGCAATATTATATTTTAAATTGATTTGACGAAGTATCATCAATTTAACCGATAATACGCGTAATTTCCGATTCAAGCTAAGTAGTCCGAAAAGCCTCCTGCTTACTTTCATTTAAACTATAGCAGGAATAAATTAAAAATAAATTAAAAATTTACTAAAGTCTTTTAAGCCATTTCAGTAAAATGAAAGCCAAACATCCGCCGGTAAGCGCTGTAAAAAATTGCGCCCACCCCATCATTTGCGCTACTTTTACGGCTAGTTCTTGTTTAATTAAAAGTTTAGTAATAAAATTTATCGAAAAATACAAAAATAAAAATTTTAAAAACGCGCCGACAATGACTCCGCTCCAAAAACTTTTAAAAGAATCTTTCATGCTGCCGTAAATAAAATCAACGCTTAAGACAAAAATCACATTACTAATCATTATAAAAGGTACGACCGGCGCCAACACGGCCGGTAATAATCCCCCTGCTAAAGCCATTAGGCTCGGCAATAAGCATAAAACCAACGCGCTTCTTATTCCGACCAAAAAAAGAGTTATTATTAATATCGCGTTTACCAACGGACCTGTAGCCCATTGTAGATGGATTAAAAATGGTAAAACCGTAGCTATACCGGCTAGGCCTAAAAAATTACTAATAACGCGTGTATTTACCCGCGCCAATACTTGCTCTTTTAAGTAAGGCATATTATATATAATTAATTAATCTGTCATAATACTGGCTTTAGCTGTAATACCGTACAGCTTGTCCAGCTTTTCGGCTAAATCGTTAATTTCCTTAGCTGAAGCTTCAACCGCAACCGCAATCATACCCGTGCAATGCTCAACGCAACTTTTTTGAACATTAACGCCAAGACGCGCCATAATTAAATGGCCGTTGTCAGTCAGCAGCTGGTTAACATCTTTGGCATGCGTCTGACGATCTTTTATCAGAATCGTAATGGAACCTAAATGTTTTTTAATCGCCATATTAATATTTAATTTTCTTCTTAAACTTTGTATGTAATAATTTATGTTCAAACTTATGGCCTTTATTTTTAACCCAGCCTAAAATTTCGGCAACATTCTTATTCTCATGCGCCATTCTGATTTTTTTGCTTTTATCAAGCCTATAAAGCGCCGCGATGCGTTTTTTTCTAATTTCCGGAGTAGTAGGAATCGGCTGGCCGCCACCGCCGATGCATCCGCCGGGACAGGCCATAACTTCTATATAATGATATTTGTCTAAAGCGTTAATTACCGGTTCAATATTTCCGATTCCGTTTACTACCGCGATTCGCAGTTTTTTCCCGCCTACCTCAATTTCAGCTTCTTTCACCCCCTCAAGTCCCCTGGCCTCTTTAAATTCAATTTTGCGCCGGCAAACGCCGGATGTGTTATCATCGCGGGCCATAAAATTGGCCGTACGCAAAGCCGATTCCATAACGCCGCCGCTTCCTCCGTAAATTGCCGCGGCGCCGCTGTATTCTCCCAGCGGATTATCGGCTTTTGTCTTTTTTAAATTTTTAAAATCAATATTATTCTTTTTAAGCATAAAAGAAAATTCCCGGGTTGTCAGCACGTAATCTACCGGAAATTGCCCGTTTATTTTAAGCTCTGTCCTGGAAGCTTCATATTTTTTGGCCGTGCAAGGCATAATGGAAACCGTAATTATATTTTTCGGGTCTATTTTCATTTTGTCCGCCCAATAGGTTTTAATCACTCCTCCACTATGAATATGAGGCGAGCGAGCGGTTGTCAGGTTCGGGATTAATTGGGGGTGGTAAAATTCAACATAATTCACCCAGGCCGGACAACAGGATGTAATCATGGGCATAACCGCGCCATTGGCCAGCCGGCCGAGCAGTTCTTCGGCTTCTACCATGGTCGTAATATCGGCTCCGAAATTAACGTCAAAAACATAATTAAAGCCCAAATCTTTAAGTCCGGTTACTATCTGTTCGGTTACAATTTTGCCGTAAGGCATGCCGAAATCTTCGCCTATACTTACCCTGATTGACGGAGCGAATTGCGCTACCACTATTTTTTTCTCGTTCTTTAAAGCTTTCTCAACAACTTCCCAATGCGTTTGCTCCTGAGCGGCGCTGACCGGACAATGGACCGCGCACTGGCCGCATAATATGCAATGGATATTTTTATTTTTAACCGGTACTACTTCCTGACTGGCTCCCTTGCCTTTTAATTCCAAATAATTTATATTCTGCAATACCGAACAAGCGTCAATACAATTCCGGCAATCTATGCATTGCGAGCCGTCTATTTCAACGGCATTAGCAAATTTATAAGTCTTTCTTGATCTTTTGCGGTCTCGAAAGGTAGTAATTAATATTTTATATTTCTCAGCGTATTTAAGCAACTTGCATTCAAAGCGCCAAACACAGGTAGGGCATTTTTCAATATGTTCCGCGAAAATAAGCTCCAAATTTAAATTTCGAGCTTTTTTTACGCGCGGCGTATCGGTTTTAATCTCCATGCCGTCTTCTGCCAAGGTTGAACAGGAAGTAACCAATCTTTTTTTGCCTTTTATCTCTACCACGCATACCCGGCAATTGGCTTTCGCGCAAAAATCCGGATGGCCGCAAAGCCCGGGTATTTCAATGCCGTTTTGCATGGCAGCCACAAAAATAGTTTTACCCGAATCGCAGGCAATATCTTTGTTATTTATTTTAATATTTATTTTTTTCATAAGCCTTAATGCTGCCTGAAACAATCACAAATATTTATTATATTTTTATTTAAAATTTTAATCTTACTGTCTTTTTGCTTTGATAATACATTATTAACATAACCGATTATCGGCACATGAACCGAACAGCCCAGTCCGCAAAAAGAAGTTTCGCGCATAACGCTTAAAATCTCGGAAAACATCTGCCAATTCTGTTCTTTGGAGTTAATAATTTCTCTTAACCTATACAAGCCTTCGCGGCAGGGAACGCACTGTCCGCAAGAATTTAAATAAAAAAAATCAAGCCATTTTTTTATTAAATCAATCGGCTCGTGTTTTAATATGCTGTAAACCGTAATAGCCGCTCCGCCCTCTGCCGGCCTATTTAATTGCTTTTCACTTAATACTTCACCGCTAGCATCGCCCCCGGCTTGCGCGAAAAATTCAAAATCCGGATAATTGTCCGTGGTTTTCAGAATTTTTTTTATGGTCCAATTTTCCGGAAA
>QMNH01000103.1 GCA_003647675.1 Candidatus Falkowiibacteriota bacterium
CACCTCCTTTTTTAGCTCTTTGACTAAAAATAATTAAAATTATTAAAATTAATTTAGAACTAAATTTTATTTATCCTAGTATTGTTCCCTCCTTTCTTGAAATTATTTTTTCTTTTATTGATTTAAAGAGCTAACCAAAAGAGCCGCCCTTTTTTCTTTGGGCGGCTCTTTTATCTTAAATTGATATATACTTAATTACGAGCTACCCAAAAGTCAAAGACAATTAAAATTACACCCACGGTGTAGGTAATAATTAATCTTAAGCTTTCTCTTAATTTTCGCGTAGCTTTAAACATAATATAGTAATTATAATGGTTTTTTAACTTTTGTCAATAAGCTAAAAAATATCTAACATTAAATAAATAAATTTTGTTATCACCAATTTTTATAGTTTTTTCCACAATTATTCCTTTATTCCGTCTAAATTTACGTCATACAAAATCTTCTCGTGCAAATGCCTGTAGTTCAATATTTCATCATCCCTGAACCATATTTTTATCTCTTTTTTTGCTTCTTCAATATCTCCGGAAGCATGAATTAAGTTTCTTACGCTCCTACCGTCAGTATCGGCCAACGCGTATGAATCAAGGGTTAAATCACCACGAATAGTGCCCACGTCGGCCAACAAAGGCGCGGTAGCCCCGGTTATTTTTCTAACCAGCTCAACAGCCCCGGCTCCCTGCCAAACCATGGCCGCTACCGGACCGGAACTTAAATATTTCGCGTTTGCTTTTAAAACCGCCCAGCCGTTTTCCTTATTTGTTTTATAAGGGGATTCCATTCCCTTTTTTTCGTAAGCGGCTCTGGCCTTGCGTCCCACTTCCTCAATCCATTCGTCTCCGCCGACTTCGTAATAATGCTTGGTGGCCATAGCTTCGTCCACGATAAGCATCTTCATGGCAATTAACTTTAAACCGGTTCGCTCATAGCGCTTAATTATTTCCCCTATCAAAGCGCGCTGAACCCCGTCCGGCTTAATAATAACTAACGTCCTTTCATTTTTCATAAAAATAAAATCCGAATAACACAAACTAATATACGAATACCCCGAACATTAATAACAGTTCCTAACTTTTAACATACATTTGGAGCATTTGGATAAATTTGGAGATTTGGATTATTGTCTTATTTTAAATATTTTTTAATAATTTCACTGACTTGAGATGGGGTTAAATTCGCCTTCACCAAATAATCCGTGGCTCCGAATTTTTCTCCCTTCTCCTTGTCCTCGTCCGTTCCCAGGTTGGTAAGCATAATTATCGGAGTAGATTTCATGTTTTTATTATATCGCAACTCTTGCAGAACCGTGAAACCGTCCATCTGCGGTAAAATTATATCGAGTAAGATTATATCCGGTTTTTCTTTCATCGCCAGTTCCAATCCCGCGTACCCATTGTCAGCAGTCAAAACCAAAAAACCCTCTTGCTTTAATTTGGTCTCATACATTGAGCTGATCATCTTATCGTCTTCCACTATTAATATTTTATTTTGTGCCATATATTTAATTATTAACGCGAGGGTGCAAATATATGCAAATGCCGATAACTATTTAATTCCCTGGTTGCTGTATTTGCCATATTTACCGCTAACTCGCAATGATTATCCTATGCTCTCTTATTATAAGTAATTTTAAACAAATAAACAAGTTTTTACACACTAACTATTTAATGCCACTTTTTTATTTTAATACTTCAATTTCTTCTCCATCGCTTATTATTTTAACAGTGCCGTCTAAATCGTTCCGGTAAATTTTCGCGCCTATCCGCTCCAGGCGCTTAATTACGCGCCGGCTAGGGTGGCCAAAGCTATTTTCTTTCCCTACCTGAATAACCGCGACTTCAGGCTTTATTGCCTGCAAAAATTCCTCACTGCTTGAAGTGTCTGAACCGTGATGGCCCACTTTTAATACGTCTGCCCGTAAACACGCGGAATCCAATGTTTCTGCCAATAAATTTTCAACCTCCATCTCGGCGTCTCCTGTTAATAAAAAACTTGTGTCTTTAAAAATTAATTTCATTACCAAAGAACTATTATTTAAATTAGCGGTTTCTTTTCCCAATAAACTTTCCAAGGGATACATAATGTCAAGCTTGCAGCTGTCTCCCAATTCAATAATCTGCGGCCGGTCAATAATTACCAAGGGAATTTGATTATCTCTTATTAATTCCAGCCAGGCGATATAGGCCGGCGCTGAATGGACTACGCCGGTATAAATTATTTTTTTCACATTATATCTTTTTATCACGTCTATTAAACCGAACACATGGTCGTCGTGCGGATGGGTTAATATCATAAGATCTATCGTCCGGTCCCACCAAGGCAGTACCTCGCTCAATCTTTCGATTACCGTATTGTCCGGACCGCCGTCTATTAAAACGTTTTGACCCATTGGTGTTTTTATTAATATAGAATCTCCCTGCCCGATGTCAAAAAAATCAACTTCCAGCTCTCCAGCGGCTTTAGTTTCATTCCAAAACCCCTCAAGCTTCGGATAGCTTAACCAAAAAGCCGGAACAGCTAATAGAATAATTACTATTCCGAGAATTATTAATATTTTATATAATTTTTGCGGCATGGGTTAATACGGCAGAATTCTCTGCGAGAGATTCTGCCGAAGAGCGTGAAAAAAATTAAATAATTTATCTTAACAAATAAACCACAACATCCCCCACATTTGTTCCGGTTCTTTCGGTTTTAATAAGTGAATTTTCCAGCTTTTTAAAAAGTGAATAAGTATCAAAATTTTTAATATATTTCTCAACATCTATTTCTTTAGCTCTAGCAAGGCTTAAAGAATTATTATCAATAATCGCCCCGGCCACGTTTTTTAAATAATCCTGTCCATCGGTCGCTGCGCTCGCTATAACCCAGTTATTCTTTATGTTTTCCAGCGCCAAGAGGCTAACGGCCGTATAGTGCATGTTTCGGCCGCCTTTACCATAATTTACCGGCAGGCTAGGCGTAGTTTCTCCGCCCAGAATAATCACGTTATATTTAGAATATTCGCCTTTATTTATTTCCTCTGCCATTAACTCTGCGGCTATTGCCGGTTCACCGGATAACTCCGAGCTAACTATTAAAGGGATTAGTCCTAAAGACTTGGCTTTATGCGCCATAGCTTCCAGGGCGGTGGCATTCTTGCCAATAATAAAATTATCAACGTTTTTTACTTCTTTAGCAGTTTCTTCTATTTTCCCCTCCATCCCGTTTTTAAGATAATTTAAAACCGATTTAGGCGCTTTGCTGTCTAAATTATATTTTTCTAAAACCGCCAGCGCGCTTCCGAAGGTGGTCGGATCCGGGACGGTAATGCCGGACGCAATCGATTCCAACTTATTACCGACCACATCGGAAATTATAATTGATACCACCCTAGAAGAAAAAAAATACTTAGCGAGCTGTCCGCCCTTGATTTTTGATAAATGCTTTCTAACCGCGTTTATTTCATTAATACTCGCTCCCGACTCAATAAGCAGCTGCGTTAGATCCTGCTTATCTTTTAATTTAATAGTCTCAACCGGGCACGGCATCATAGCCGAACCGCCGCCGGAAATTAAACAAATAATTAAATCTTTTTCGTTTATTTGGTGCTTTTCTTTAAGTTTAAGCATCTGCTCTACGCCTTTAACGCCGTTTCTGTCCGGCAAAGGATGTCCGGCTTTAATAATTTTTATTTTTTCTAATTTATATTTTTCATCATCAGAGTTTATAACTCCGGCTGTAATATTATCAGCCCCGATAATCTCTTCCAAGGCCTCGGCCATCGCTCCGGACGCCTTGCCGCCGCCAATTACAAAGATCCGTCCGCTAATAATATCAAACGCGTTATTATTTATTATTACGGAATTTAAATTACTATCATACATCACACTGTCTTTAATTAAAGTTTTGGGATTTACCGATTTGATGCCGGCTTCTATTATTTCCAAGGTTTGTTTGCGCGATTCAGTAGAACCAATTTCTTTTTTATTTTTTATTATTTCCATAAGTTATTTTTCTTTAATCATTAATAAAACAGCAAAAAATAAGCCAAAGGCATTATTTTAATATTATCCCGCAATTGCATTTCTTTTTCACTGATTATTATGCCATTCTTAAACCCGGCTGACTCTATTAATTTTTTATCTGCTTTATTTTTACCCGCATCAATTAAAATCGGAGTTAATTTTTTATTTTTCTTTACTATAAAATTTATTTCTTTCTTTTTAATATTATCCCTTAAAAAACATATTTCTTTGCCCCAAAATTCAATATTTTCCTTTTTTATCAAATGGCTGAAAACCGCTGTCTCTGTTAAATTATTAAAAGTATTTTCATCATGCAATCTTTCCCGGCTAAATTCCCAATAATTCAACGACCCGTAAATATGAGAATAAAAAATCCAAAATAAAAACGGGTCGCAAAAAAATATTTTTTTAGCTTTGCTTTTGTAGATTTGCCCCTTGGCGTCTGTCTGATATACCGTTTTTAAACTAAA
>QMNH01000104.1 GCA_003647675.1 Candidatus Falkowiibacteriota bacterium
ACATATGATATTATCTGGCATGCCTCTAATACCAATAGCGGGCTTGACGAAGAACTTAGCATTAGTATTTATTATTCAAGAAATAGCGGCCATACCTGGGGCGTAATCGCGACCAGCACGGAAAACGACGGAATATTTACTTGGCGGGTGCCTTTATTTTTAGAAGACGGCGCTTATTTTGTGCCTTCTCCTGATGCCCGGATTAAAGTCACGGCACGGGGTCCGGAGAATTTTATGGTAGAGGCCTTGGATATGTCGGAAGATTTTTGTCCGCCGATTGATTTTGGTTTAATAACGGACGAAGAGCGGGAAATTTTAAGAATACTGGGCATGCTGCCGGATAACGAGAATTCCACAAGCGGCGGCGGCGCTGTTGACGCGGAAATTTTAACAAATGAGCCCGACACAATAGCGGAAGATGACGCCTTGGCAGTTGACGAGATTATTGATGGGGCCGGAGATGAAACAGGGGAGACGGCCGGAGATGAACCGTTGGAAAAATTAGATCCGGAAGAAATCACCGGCGGTGAAGAAAAATTTGAAGAAAAGACAGATGAACAAGGCGAGGAAAGCGCCAGTAATAGCGAATTATTACCAACAGAAGAAGACCAGGAAAACGTTGAAGAATTATTAGATTTAGAAAATTTAGAATCCGGAGAAGGCGATCAAAGCAGTATTGACGGGGAAAACACGATCCATGAACCCGACGCAGAGGGCTTAAGCCCGGAATTAATATCAGAAGCAGTTGAGTCTGGCGCGGAAGTCTTTGATGGGGATGAAATAAATGAACAGCCGACTGTCGAAGAAACGGATAATACTATTTCAACAAATATGGATTTTTCCCAAGAGTCATCCGCGGAAATTTTAGAAGAAAATTAATAATATGATAAAAAAATTATTAAAATTTAAAATTATTTTTAGCGCGGTTATTCTAATGGCTGGCTTTATATCTGTTTGTCCGGTCAGGGCGCAGTCTACCGACATTTTGGACATAGAATTTGAAACCGGTCTTGATTCCGGAACCGGCTTTTTTAATCCTTTGTTTAGCCAGGCTAATATTTTGCCCGGCGAAAGCGTTACGCGCTGGGTAGAGGTTTTTAATAAAAGCGGTGAAGCAGTTCCTATAGCCGCTAAAGCGGTTAACGCGGTTGATAACGGTTTGGCCAGCGCGTTGATTTTAACCATTACTGAGCAGGGAGTAGGTATCCCGGCCTACGACGCCAACTTAGCTGATTTTTTTGGAATGGACGGAGTATTTTTATCCGATTTAGCGCCCGGGAGCACTGCTGTTTACGATTTTAATGTTAATTTTGAACAGTCGTCCGGCAATGAATATAATAACAAAAACAATGAAAATAATGAGCGGAATTTAACTTTTGATATTGTGGTCGGCGACGGTACTGATGAGTCGTTCGGCGGTGAAAGTTCAGGCGGCAGTACTGGTGGCGGGGGCTATTATTACCAAGCTTTAAATATTTCTGATGAGCAAGTTATTAGGGTGACCGATACGGCGGCAGTGGTTATTTGGATTACGAATAAACCGGCTACATCGCGGGTAATTTACGATGACGATTCGCATCCCGTTATTAATGATACTGATTCACCGAATTACAGCTATGAATTTTCCACGATCGAACAGGATACGGGCGCGCAAAGAACCGAAATCCACTCGGTTAATATTTCCGGCTTAACGGCTTTAACGACATATTATTTCCGCCCGCTGTCAAAAGCGTCGCCGGAAAAATACGGACAGGAATTATCGTTTACCACTACGGCCGGCCCGGATGAAGTAATTGTATTGGGAGGCGAGTACGCGCCTGATTTATCGGAAGAAGAAAAGGAAAGTCCGTTTGTGCTTGGCTGGGAAGGAGCGTTCGCGGCCAGCGGTTTTAGCATAAAAGAATTTATTATTTTAATTGTTTTATTATTGCTTTTTTCCGGCCTGTCAATCGGATTAAAAAGAAAATATTTTAAAAAATAAAACAGCTTTTTTAATCTATTTTTAATATTTTTAAGATAGTATAAGAAAATATAATTTAAAATATTTTATTTTATTTTATTAAAATTTTTATCCCCCAAAAACGCTTGACATTTTTGTTGACAAAGTATTTACGTTCTGATATTTTTATACTATGTTTCAAGGGGGAAATAAAATTATAATATTGGAATTTGCCGGAAATTTTACCGGCTTACAAATATACCATCAAACTTATGAGTATAAAATTATTTTTTCCACTGAAAAAAAATTGTTATAAGTTTAGGGCGTATTTTGGTTATGCATAGCCTGATGTTTTTTACATGAGGTTTTTTGTTTGAAATTATAAGTAATTATATTGGCTATGACTGAAAATATTAAATTTATTTGGAGGTGTGCGAAGTGTTCTAGCCATTTTGCCAGCATAATTAAAACCGAAGGGGTAATCAAACAAGAAAAAAAATGTCCGAAATGTAAATCATTAAATTTACTTACACTTACTAACGATGAAATAATTATCCACTGCAAAATGTTTAACCGCAATATTAATTCCTATGAGCAGGAGATTAACGAAAATTATCCTTATCCCGAACCATAAAACAGCCAGAAGAATATTAACAATTAAATACAATATAGGCATAATCGTTTAATTATACAAACATAAACGCCTTCAGGAATTTAGCTAAAGCTTTTTATCGGCTTTATTCTTGAAGGCGTTTTGTATTTATATGGCAAGTCCGCGTTTAGCGGGCGCTATGTATTAATAATAAAGGTCGAAGCGGATTTTAAAAAATCCGAAAAACAATCAGCTGAATGCTCTAGAGCCAGCTGATTAAATAAAAAAGTTTTATTAGGCAGATGATCACTGTTTAATAAAAGTAATTAAAAGATTTTTAAAATGTTTAATGATAGGAGGAGTGAGGGACTCAGAAATTACTATAAACATTTAAAATCTATAAAAAATCTATGAAAAAAGTAATTATTTTTGTAACAATTTTCGCTTTATCCGTCCTGTCAATCACTCCGGCTTTAGCGACGACCATTTCTACCGGTATGACTCAAGTACAAGCCGGCGGCGATGCTCCAATCGTTAAAGCAAAATGGGAAGCAAATGTTGACAGATATACCGATGATAGCACGGATGCCGGCGCGCAATTAATGCCGCCTGGCGTAAAAGACGAAGACCGGCCAATAGCTATTTGCGCTATCGTAACCGATACTGACGGCATGGGCGACATTGCCGGCGTATACGCCGATGTTTTCTATCCGGAAAATATCGCGTTAGGCGACAGCCACACCGCTCTACCTAACCAGTCCGGCGCAGGCTGCGGCGAATTCATGCAGCAGGATCAGCTTTTCGAGTTGGAAAAGCAAGCAGGCTGGGATCTTTTCTGCGGCCAGGTCAGGAACAACAATTATAACCTGCCGACTTTTAACCCATCTGGCTTGTATGACTACGACGAGATCTGCGCCACTGACGGCGAACTCCTGAAATTGACCGCTAAAGTCTATTGTGGGCAAAAGGATTTGTCATACGAAGACCCGTCAGGCGATTACAAGGTTACTGTCATGGCGCAGGACACCAATTCGCTTACCGGCACCCTGGATAATTCATTCGAATATATGGCTTTGACCGCTTTTGAAGCTGATTTTACCAGTGTAAATTACGGCAATGTCAAATTGAACATCAACAAGATTGTCAACGGCGATTTGAATTTTGGCACGGCCGATCTGCCGACAGTAAGGAACGTCGGCAACACCCGGATGAACCTGACAGTTATGCAGGATGACATGGGCTTGGGTATGACCAGCGGCCTTTATAATGTCATATATGACGCCAGAGTAGGCAGTTTCGTTGACCATCAGAACTACTTGCCATACGAAACCAAGACCCTAGACGACGCCCTAGACCTGTCCGAGACAGATGAAGTTGACTTTTCCATCCTGGTAAAGAAATTCCCAACCAGTGATTCAACCGCCTGGATCGGCAATATGACGCTTGGTGCTGTTATGGCTGATCATTTATTGTGTGGCGAACCAGGCCCGGGAGAAGAGATGAGACATATAAGCCTTGAAAATAAAAATTCTAGCTGGGAAGTGTTACCAGATGACGAGATTTTCGGCGATATTGATTATTCCCACAATTACAATGATTTTCACGGGCTAGTCACCGGACAAGGCTTAGTGCCAAACGGATATTACCAAATTACTTTAAACGGACCTAATACAGGTACTGAGATGGGATGTTCATTCACTAATCTGTCTCTTGGCAACTTTGGTTCAAACGCATTTGAAAGTGGTTTTTGGGATTCAGCATCGCCTGACTTATCATCAACTTGTACTGCCGATGATGAGGAGGGGCTATATAATATGAATCTGGTTGGAGATCATTATACCTTCCAGGCCGATGGATCCGGTGATTTTTCGTATCCTTTCACTTTTGCTTTACCGGCTGGCGACTACGTTGGCGTTAAAGTTTTGGTAAAGAAAATGTTAGA
>QMNH01000105.1 GCA_003647675.1 Candidatus Falkowiibacteriota bacterium
ATATCAGTGAAAACAATTTTATAAAAAATATGTGAAAATATTAATTTTTAAGCCGTTGCTAGTTTTTACACACTAACTATTTAGTACTCTGCCGTTTTTTGTCTATTCTTTTTTCTTTATATCTCTTAATCGAACGCGTTAAATGATCCTTTACTTTGTCTATGGCCTTAAACAATTCTTTTTCGGTTTTTTCTATCCTGATCAGCTCGCCCGGCAGCTGCAAATTTACCTCGGCCCGAAAAATCTTGCCGCTATTTTGCCCGCCAATACTCATGCCGACTTCCACGTCGCAATTTATCACATCAATCGATCCTAAATATTTTTCCAGCATATCCATTTTTTCCTGGATATAATCCTTAATTTTCGGCGTAAGATCAATCTTGGTTGCCTTTATTTTTATCTGCATATAATTTATTTTATTATTTTAATTTTTTGTTTAATTAATTTTAAAAAATTAAAAATTAAAATTTTAATTATTGTTTATAAATTATAAATTATAAATTATAAATTTTTTATATTTTATTGCCAAATACGAGCTATATCTTTGTAGGTAATTAAAAGAATTAACAACATTAACAAGGCAAAGCCGATATTGTGAAAAACAGCTTCTACTTCCTTTTTAACCGGACTGCCTTTTATTTTTTCAATTATTAAAAACAATATTCGTCCGCCATCCAAAGCCGGAAACGGAAAAGCATTTATTATGGCTAAATTAATAGAAAGCAAGGCCGCGAAATTAATTAAATACGCGAAACCCATCCGGACCGCGTCGCCGGTTATCTGCGCGATTTTAACCGGGCCGCCCAGTTCAATGCTAACTCCCTGGCCCAAAATTAAACCTTTTATTAAATCATAAAAAGCGACTATTATAAACCAAGTTAATAAAAAAGTGGTTCTTAACCCCTCCCAGATAGCGATATGGACCGGATAGCGCACAATCCCGGATTCAACAATCCCAACTCCGATGCCGCCTGCTTGCGTCTCTTCAATTATTTTGGGGGTAATCCGTTTTTCAACCATTTCTCCCCCGCTTTCTATTTTATAAACTAATTCCCGGCCGGTATTAGCGGCAACATATTTTTGCAGTTCTTCGCTTTTAATAAATTTATTATTATTTATCTCTAAAATAATATCACCTATTTCCAAACTGGCCTCATCAGCCGGGCTGTCGGGCAAAATTTCAATAATCTGAATTTTCTCACGGCTTACTTTCGCGCTTGAACTAAGTCCCTCAGTAGCTTGCGGTAAACCAACCATAAAACCGAATGAAATTAAAACGGCCGCTAAAACTACATTCATAGTTACTCCGGCCAATAGAATCGCCGCTCTTTGCCAAATCGGCTTGTTGTTAAAATGGTTCGGATTATTTGTTTCTTCAATGTCATCTTCACCCAGCTTAACAAAACCGCCCAAAGGCAGCCAATTTACCGAATAGATTGTATCGGCCGCGTCTTTTACTTCTTTGTTTCCTCTGGTTGTCTTCCATCCCCCCTCTTTTGACCGGTATATGCCCCAAGCCCGCGGCGGAAAGCCAAAACCAAACTCTTCCGGTTTCAAGCCAAACCGGCGCGCAACCCAAAAATGCCCGAATTCATGGACAAAGACTAGGAGCGATAATACTATCAGGAATGTGATGATGGTTAAAAACATGAATTTTCAATTAAAAATTAAGAATTTATAATTATTAATTTTTAATTTTTAATTTTTAATTGCCTAAATGGTCATTATTTCGGTTTCTTTTTTGTCTCTGATTTCTTTTAGCTTATCGTTCTGTTTGCCAGTGGCTTCGTCAAGCTCTTTTATGAATCTAAATTTTTCATCTTCGGTAATTTCCTTATCTTTTTCCGCCTGTTCAATGCTGTTCTTTATGTCCTCCCTGGTCTGCCGGATGGATATTCTGGCAATTTCCTGTTTTTCATTCAACTTCTTTACCAGTTCTATCCGGTTTTCCTCTGTCATTTTCGGCATTAAAAGCCTGATTTTATCCCCTTCATTGGTAACACTTACTCCTAAATCAGCATCAACCACTGCTTTTTCAATTGCTTTTATTACGCCTTTATCCCAAGGGGCGATCACAATACTACTACCGTCAGGAACAGTAATTGAAGCTACGCCGTTAATGGGTGTTTTCGCTCCGTAAGCATCTACCTCTACTCCCTCTAAAATATTGGGATTGGCCCGGCCGGTGCGAATACTGGAAATCTCTTTAATAAAAAAATCAATTGTTTTTACAAATTCCCCTTCTTTTGCCTGTATATATTCGTTCATATATTATAATTTAATAATTAAACTTATATTAATTTAAAAATTTTCAATTTTCAATTTTCAAACAATTTTCAATTTATTAATTTTAAAATTTTATAAACATTGAAGAACTTAGACCGTTTTGGCGGGGAATCCACGATTTATCATTAATTTTCAATAAAATAAACAATAAATTAATAAATTTAAAAATTATTTCATTGTTTGAAAATTGCTTGTACTCGCTTGACGGGTGAAAATTGAAAATTCATAAATTGTTCTGCTTATTTCCCTAAATTCCTAACACTTAAATATATTGTACTCGGATTTTTATAATCGAGCAATAGTTTCCAGCCGGCTCGAGCGGTCGGCAACTTTCTTGAAGACCAATTAGCGCCGCCGTCAAGCGAGCGGTAAAAAGTGGTGTTAGTGACATAATATATTTCCAGGCTGTTTTCCGGATTAACGGCAATAGCGTTAATTGTGGCTTTTTTCTCCGGCGGTATCAGTTCAATCTGCTCCCAATTTTTGCCTTTGTCCGCGGATTTCAGCAAGCCGTAAGTAGTTGCCAAAAAAATAGTATTTGGCTCGCTTTTTGCCAAAACAATATCTTTGACTTCCAGTCCGAGACTAAGCTCTTTTAAAATATCGTTAAAATCAGCCCAATTTGCGCCCCCGTCTTCGGTATAAAAAACTCCCTTTTTAGCCGTTAACAAATAAACAAACCGGCTATCGGCTGGATCAATTACAATCTTTTTTATGACTGCTTTACTGAGCCGATGCACTGTCTGCCAGCTTTCACCGCTGTCGGAACTTTTTATTAAATCGCCTCGGGAAACTCCGATATAGATAATGGAACTGTCATAGTGATCAATAACGATTGAATCAATTGTGGCCGATACTTCATTGTCGTAATAAATTTCCGACCAATTACGGCCGCAATCTTCGGTTTTATAAACTTTATTGCTGATAGTCGCGTAAATTACGCATTTTGAATCCGGATCAATTGCTATTGACCTAATTGAAGCATTGCCCAGTCCGGCTGACTTCTGCCAGGTATTGCCCCCATTATAGGTATAAAACAGGCCGTTGCCGATGCTTCCGAAATAAATAGCGTTAACATCGCTGGGATCAATCGCCAAGCAAGCCGCGTCAACGCCGGCAAAATTACTCGGCTGGCCGCTTATAGTCGAAATTAATACTTTTTGCTGCCAAGTCTCCCCCTTATTTATTGATTTAAACAACCCGCTATTTACCTTCGAAGTATCTTTGCCCGAGTTAACAGTACAACCAGCCACGGTAATCATAGCCAGCATGGCCAAGATAAATATTAACGATTTAAATTTTTGCATATGTTTTATATGGTTATATTATTATATGATTAAATTGCTAAATTGTTAAATGGTTATACGGCTTTCTTGTTTTCTTGTTTTCTTGTTTTCTTGTTTTCTTGTTTACCGTTAAATCTGTACCGCGATATTTTCCAGTACCAATTTCGGATTTACGTTGGCGTTTAAAAATTCTTCGGCTTGGCCGATAGCTTTAATCAGCTTAATCACTTTATTAATATCAACTATTTTTTTTAATTTTAAAATTTCGTCCTCTACTATCTGGTGCTGGATTAAATTATTAAAACCATATTCCAAAAGAAGCCAATCCCTAATTACTCCCTGCCATACTTCCAGGGTTCTTTTTGTTTTTTTTACCGCTTCCTGGTTTATAGGCTTTTTTTCTATAATTTTTTCAATTAGCGACAGCCTCCCGTTAATATCCAATTTCATAAAATCCAAAAACACCTCAACCTTTTCTTTGTAATTATTATAAAAATCTTTATCTTCAAAAAATTTAACCGCCAAAGCCGGCCGGCCCAGGGAAAGCTGGGAAAAATTCTTGGCCGCGCTGCGGGAAGCTTTATGGTTTTCTATTAAATAATCATATATCGTGTCAGCTTTTACCGGCCTAAAGCGCAATATCTGGCTACGGGAAACAATCGTCCCCGGCAGAGAATCAAGAGTTTTAGCAATTAATATTATTAGCACTTTCTTTTTCGGCTCTTCTAAAGTTTTCAGCAAGGCATTAAAAGCTTCCTTTGATAAAGTATCGGCATGCTTAACGATTCCAATTTTATAGGAATTTAAAAATGAGTACAAAAAAAGTACAAGCATACACAGTTGAGCAAGAAACAGCGATTATGGAAGCTGTCAATATTGCAAGTCTTTCTTATGAA
>QMNH01000106.1 GCA_003647675.1 Candidatus Falkowiibacteriota bacterium
CCTGAAGGATAAGAAACTTGTCCTGTCATAAGAGCGACAGAGACGTAAAAAACAAAAAAAAATCCGACGAGGGCGTAATACGGCTCTTTGAATATTAAGCTTAGTACGAGCGTGATTAACGCTATACTAAAAAACATAATGAACAAAGTCAGAATCATTTAAACTCCTGATTCTCCTCGTCTAATATTGTGGGTCATACTTACAGAACTCCGAAGACGCTCATTATTCCGTAAACAAAACCTGCGATAGCAACGAGGGTAACTGTTCCCCACAAAGCGACTTCGCCTGTCGTCCACCCCGTAGTGTTCGCCCCCTCTCAGCGATAAAAGATTTTCTCTTTTAATCTTAACTGTGGAGATAAACACATTCACGAGAATAATGCTCGAAATACTGAGTGATATTAAACCGCCCATTAATCCAGCCATAACTTATAACACCTCACTATCGCAGTATACGAAATTGTATATTTATATATATTCTTCTTATATAAAGGATTTTTTTTCTCTTTCTTCTTTCTTCTTTCTATACATATAAAATATATATTATATAAATAAATAAATATTCTCGTGTTCCACACCCCCTTAAAGATTTTCAGAGAAAAAAAAAGTATTCTTTTATAAAAGAAAGAACAAGAGTTCGAGAAACAAACCATTAAGTTTGATAAAGAAACGAAACATTTAAATAAATAAATATTCTCCTGAGTGTTAAGGGTCACTCAAAAGAGACCGACCCGCAGAGGACAAAAAAATGGGAAAACAAAAATTTGAAGTTATTTATAACGACAAAGACATAAATACGCAGTGCGTCGCAACTTTTGAAAACACTTACGACGCGAAGCTTTTTATTGACGCTTTGGGTAAAGAGAAAACTGTCGAGATTCTTTATTGTCGAGAGGTGGAAGAATGAGTAAGCCTAAAAGCCTTAGTTGTAAGACCTGCGACGACGACATTAACGAAGACTCTTACGAAGTATGGACTGACGGGAAAGCCGTCTTCTGCTCGTGTGACTGCCTTGCTAGGTGGTACGGGGAAGAACTCACTCTCAGCGACGAGGACGAGTACGCACAAGCTCTCAAAGACTACGGGGAAGGAAAATGAATCTTCGTGACGCGTGGAAGGTCTTTGAGACATACGGCAAGTATGAAATGCCTGTCGCGTCCTGTCCTATCTGTTCGTCTCTAGAAGACGAAGAGCTTGACGAAGACGGAAACGGTATCGCTTACGAGTTTAAAGGCTCTGTCGAGTGGGACGGATTTAATATACACATAGCCGTCGACCACTTAGAACAGCATACCGACAAAGAAAGAAAGAAAGCAAAATGCTTATTAAGAATCAAGAGGTAAAAAAATAATGAAAACTACTAAGACCTTCAGCATAGAAGCAGAAGTATACAGTCAAGCTCGAGCAAAGCACAAAAACCTCTCGGAAGCTATCGAGAGATTACTTCGTGCCGACCTCGAAGGAGACTCAGGAGAAAAGACAGAACAAGAACTCAGCGAAGAGGTCAAGCGTCAAGAGAGCATAATCGCTTCTCTTCGTGCCGACCTATCGCGGAGTCAGGATAACGAGAAGAAGACGAAGCACAACTTCGACTACGTCGAGGACGCCTAAAAATGAGGTTTCAGATTACTGCTCAGGGTCGGACGGTCTTCTTGACTGAAGACGAGAAAGCCTGTCGCGGTTGTGGAGCTCAGGAGTCTTACTGTGATAAGTGGTATTATCTCGACGACCCTTTTAGTAAGGGACTTTATTGTCGTGACTGTGCTCGTGTTGACGACGGGAGCGTGAGAAGTAATCCTTCGGGTAAGCCTTTTCAGTTTTGGGAAGTTGATTCTTTCCGTTTAGGAAAAGAACAAGAGGAGATAAAATGAACATACCTTCAAAAGAAGAAATAGCAGTTTTTCAGAATCCTTTTTACTTTTTTAAAAAAATAACACAGGTGGAAAACAAATGACGGGACTATACGGTAAGATAACGATAGACAGCGTTAACTTCTCTTGGGGGTCGACTCAGGCTCTCGTAGAAGTTATCGGCGGGTGGGACGTCTTAACTTGGGAAGAAAGAGTTAAGATACGAGACGTAATCAGAAAGCGTCTCAAAGAAGAACGAGACAAGAAGAAAGCAGAGAAGAAAGACGGAGAGAAGAAGAGTGAGTTCTTCTCGTAAAAAAGACGAGGAGCTCATAAGCTTCGGAAGCCTACACAAAAAAGGAAGGATAACAAAGAGCACAGAAGACTACTACTTCGACAGATATATTTTCCGCTCATACTTCGCAGTTGTCCTCTGCGTCGTAATCCTCGCCCTGTCAGTCTTAGGACTACGGGGCGGGGCTTACGCTTATTGTCCTGACGACGCGGTCGGTGGACGGTGTGATAATCCTTTGTACGAGTATAAGTCTTATTTGGGCTTAAAGAATTGTACTTATGACGCTTGTCAAGTGGAGACCTTACAAGCAGGAGAGAGTATCGGGGAGAAACCCCCTGAAGCTCTTGAGATTATTATTTTTACAGTCGTGACTTTTGGTTTCGTCGCGATAACAATAAATCATTTACGACAAAAAGAAAATAAGAGGTTGTATCGTGGTAAACATAATATTAAAAGCAAAAACAAGTAAGGGACGAACTGCTCTGAAGCAGGGGCTCGAAGAGAACACGAGAGTTCAGAAGAAGCTCGTTAAACAGTGGTACGAGATTAAGAAGGTCAGGGATAAACCCTTCACGCTCTTAGTAGTGATTAAGACCCCTCTTATCGCTCCTCTCGCAGTTATCGCACAGCTTCAAGATATACTCAGTAAGAACGGAGCGGAAGCCAAGAAAGATTATATTGTGAGTCAGACAGAGGTAGTCAAAAAATGAGTGACGATAAGAAAGGGTTAAGACACCCGAGAGAAGTTCCTAACAGCTTCTTAGACCTACAACTTATGACGACCAATACCCTTTGGGGTACTGACTACGTGAGCCCTGAGCTCAGGAAACACCTGACGAAGAGCTTCTATATGCTCGATAACGAAGGGCTTCCACTCAGGGACGCACACGGGCAATATGTGCTTAACAAAAAACATATATGGAGTTTGTTCGGAATCTATACTCGAGACCTGCGTCTCAGCAACTTATCGTATAAGGCAGGAGAGATTCAGTATTGTCAACATTATCTCGACCTCGCAGGAGATATACTTAACTTTGGTTTTCAAGAAGCGTTCGGAGCAAGTATGCGACGAGTAGCAACAATAACAGAACTCGCACAGAGTAAGGGCGGGTTTACTCGTCGACAAATGGGGACAGTCAGACAGGAGTCCTCGCAAGAATTTTTAGAGCCTGAGAAGAAAAACTTCTTCGGCGGAGCAGGAAGAAAATGAATAAACAAATACAGAGAGTTATTGACGGTCTCGCAGGGATAATTTATTATGTTTGTGGAATATTCAATTTAATGATTATTGGAGCTTTTGGCTTTGCTTTCGCTTCTGTCGGCGGGTGGGACGTTTTCTTAACGTTTGTGTTTTTTCCGCTTCTCGCGGGGGCGTCTTCGTCTTCAATTATTCTCGGGACTCAACTTATTAACAAAAGTCAGAAGGTGGAAAAATGAATGATTTTTATTATTTCTTAATATCAGGAGCAGTACTTATGTGTGTGCCGATATTCTTTATTGCTTTCTTTCAAGCAGGATTCTTTCTTGCTTGGCTAAAAGCAAAGAGTAGCAGAGGAAAAAGAGTTCTTATCAAGTTATTGAAGCCTGTGCGTGACGACTTCACGACAGGAATAATCGAGCAGGGATTCTTAGTCTTCGGAAAAAAAGGTAATATGCGACGAATAAAGCTCGATAACAAAACAAGAATTTATCAGGCTTGGGGAGTGCGAGGAATAGACATACACGACGAACTTAACGCTCCGCTCGGAGCAGACTTTAAAGGAGTCGCAGGATTCGACGCGGAAGCTTTCGAGAACTTATTGACTCGTGCTTTGTATCGTCCCGCTCTTGAAGAGAACAAAGAAAAAATGATACTTATAGCGATTATTATCGTCGGGGTCTTAGTAGTCGTCTGTCTCGGCTTATTGTGGAGTGTACAGGGTCAAGTCTCTGCTCTCGGAAACGTCGGGACTATAACGAGCGTGGTAGTATGAACGTCGTCTTCGGTGTAGAAACCCCGTCAGACCCGCAACACCTCGTTTATATGAATCATACACAGGAGCGGTTTAAGGAGAGTAACCTCGCAAAGAATCCTTATAGCGAAGCCCTGACGAAATGGATTCCTTGCTTGAAGACAGGAAACTCTCTTTTCTTTTTTGTGCTTAAGCCGTTCTATCCTGAAGTATACCTCTTCTCGTGGCTTCCCTTGCTTATCTTGTTTTTGCCTGTGTGGACGTGGCTTAAAGTAGTTGCGGGATTTATAGCCCTGACTATGTTGGCGACCCTCGTCCTGTGGAATAAGAGTTTCACGTTCTTTTTTATGAAGCTTGGAG
>QMNH01000107.1 GCA_003647675.1 Candidatus Falkowiibacteriota bacterium
AACATTCCAGACAAATCGTCAAAGAAATCGCCAGCAACCAGATTAGCCCGATATTCTCTCTCTACCTTAGGGCTGTAAAGGGTGTTAATGACATACTGCAAGTCGCCGCTGCTATATGTTCCAGTAAAAGGTGTAAACGCCATATCTTATCAACCTCGGTTTAATCGCTAAACTATAAACCGAGGTCTTTTTTCCTTTTTCTTTTGCCTTCTTTAATGGCTTTATCCCTTATTTCCGCCCAATTTTCCCTTATTTCCTCTTTTGAAAGTTCAGAAAGGGGTTTTTTATTGAAGGTTTCCCCCTTTGACGAAGGTTCGGGGACTGCCTCCTCCTGTTTCGCCTTCTCTCTCTGGTAGCTCAAATAATCCTTTATGGATTCGGTCTTGTATGCCTCTTCCATACTTATGCCCTTTCCCGCGGCATAGCTTGAGATGAAATCCATTTCGTCTTCGGAAACATCCCTATGCCTAATAGCGAAATCAACCCTTTCCTTCCATTGCTCGTCTGTAAAGGTTTTGGGCGTGGTCTGGGATTTGCCTTCCATCTGTTTCTTCAATCTATTGCGTTCATCGACCACTTCCTTGAAACGCTTGTAAGGAACAGATGAGGGTTTTCCGCCACCCTCGGCTGATTCTCCCGAAGAAGTTTTGGAAGTTTCGGTTGCGCCTGTTGCGTCTTCGAATTCACTGAAATCCTCTTCCTCTTCCTCGGTATCGTTTTTCTCGGGGGACGAGTCCTGAGATGTTAATTCTTTTTCGTCTTCCATATGCGTTTTTACGGATTAAACGATTCCGACCTTTACGGTTTTTATAGAGGTTTGCCTGCCTCTGGGCTTACGGTTGCCCAACCTATATCATACTCTCTGGCTCTCTTTCTTTCGGCTCTAAATTGATTTCCTTAATTTTGCCGTCTATTAAATGGCAGAAATCTATCTTTGCGTCCCTTTCTTCTCCTCTGGGAAGCATATATATTTCTTCCTTAATCGCGTCTCTCCAGCTTTTAAGGAAATCTGTTATCTCTTTTTTGTTTTGGGTTACAAAATCCATACTACACTTTACTATACTCTTGCTCCCGCCCTAACCATCGTGGGAGCTGTTATATTCGGGGCGGGAAGCGAACCGCCCATTTCTATACCCCTTGCCATCGCTAACGATTCTTCCATCTCTGGCGTTTCTTCTGGCAGTATTTCAACAGGATTTATCCCATACCTGTCTAATATCTTGGAAATTATCCTTCTTGTTGTCGGGTTATTGAAAACGGCGGGATTGTTGTTAGCCATATTAAGAATAAGGTTCAGCACGGTTATCTCTGCTTGCCCTCCGATTTGCTCGCCCGTAATGACAACCGTTACCTTCTCATTGATATTCTCATAAATTTCGTCGGGAACGATTATGTCTTCTTCTTTGAGTATCTTCGCCTGTATTCCTCTGATTATTTCCCAGTCAGCCCCCATAAGATATTTGCCCTTTTTCATCATTTCCAGCCGTTTTTTCCTCATCCTTTCGGCTAATAAAGCATTGAAGAAGCGGCTTGAATCTTCTTTTCCGCCAAGCAGTTTGGATATTGGAAGCTTATGGAGTTTCTTCTTCTTTTTCTTAAAGCCGGGAATTACCCAGTCGGTAATAATATCTCTAAATAGTATGGCGAGAGAATCCTTTTTGTCCTCAAAATATCCCCCTGCCTTCATTATTGATAACTGGTGGCTTCCCAGAGTAAGCCCCGCGGGCGGTCTTTGTCCTCCCATTGCCTCGTAAGAGAAAGACCTCTCTTCTATGTTTTTTTCCCATAATTGGTCTAAATAGCTGTAAGCGGGCAGATTTCTTTCTTCCAGCGGAACTACATTTATGTCGTCTAAAACGTGAAGGATAGCTCCGTCTTCTTCCTCTAAAAGCGAGGTATTCTTGCCGATATTCGGGTCTTTGCTCTGGAACAGATGAAGAGACGATATTCTTAATCCCTTTTGGAGATAGTAATTGATGTCATTCTTGGCTATTTGGGGCTCTAAAAGCTTCTCAATAACTCCCCTCCCGAGAAATCTTCCGAATACCTCTTCCATTTTAGCCACCTTGTATTGGGGCTCTCTCCTTCCTTCGTATATTATCCCGTCTTCTGAAAATTCTTCGCCTATCTTTGCTATTAAAAAGAAGTTATTGCCGTTTTCGTCTTCCTCGGCGTATCTCTCGTAAACCTTGATTTTTCCGCCCTTGCTCTTCTCTACAATATCAATAATTTTATTCATATACCAGCCCTTCTTCCTCCCCATTTCTATCAATGTCTTGGGCGCATACTGATGAACCTCTATAATAAATTCAGAGTCTTCAAGGTTTTCGGCTTCTGGGTCAGATATCAAGTTCTTGGGATGAACTATATAAACCTTGTCTTTAACTTTTTTGGCGATACAGGTCCCGTAATCTATAAAATGGTTTCTCAGCTGGTTTAGTTTTACGCTGATATCATTTTCCTTCATCCAAAACCGCAATTCTTTTTCGTAAAGCCATCCTATGTAGTAATTATGCCCCGACTCCGTCTCAATATGGATATCGCCCAAATCCAGGTCTGTCTCCTTTTTTCCGATATCTCTTGGATTGTCCGAGATATTGTAAAACAGCTTTTTATAGCCCTGAGCGTCGTATTCCGCATCCCTAAACTGCGAATTGGAATACTTCTCAATCAAATCTAAAAGCTCTGGCTGGGTTTTGGCGTAAGAAGGGTTTCCTTCCAGCTCTGTTTCCTCATAAATTTTAATTTCGTTTTTTATATCCGCTATGTTCATAATATTAACTTAAATTATTTCGCGGCTTATCTCTATACTGCGAAAGGCAAACAGCAATCCGCTGTTTTAAGTCGGGAAATTCCCGCTTCATAACTTCCGAAGACATACATCTTGATATAAATTTCTGCTTATCCTCATTTTTACGTTTTTTTGGTAAAGGCATATTATTTTATATCATTGAAAATTTTCTTAATCTTCTTTTTCCCCCGTATTTTGCGACCTTCCCTATCCTCTCTATTTCTTCCTCCTCAGGGGTTTTAATTCTCGGCTTGAAGGAGGGCAAGTCCCAGACCGCCAGAGCCAGAGCGTCCACGCAATCGTCCGTAAATCCGATAGGATGTCCATACTGTATTTCCTTTAACGGCAAGCCAGTTTTCTCGTTTACCCACTTATACTCGTACGCTTTCAGCTCATCTATCAAGATTTGATAGCGGGGAATTTGGATATACTGGTTCTCAACCGCCACTATCAGCTTTCCTATAAGCTCTTTCTTGCTCCGCCCCGTGAAAACGAAATCTTCCACCATTAAGCCCGATTGCCTCAAATCCTCGTATATCGGCTTTCCCACGCCAGAGGCATCCATAACTATCCGAGCGTTATTGTATCTTCTGGCTTTAGCTATAATATGCTGCTTCTGCAGCGGGTAATCCCTTCCCTTAAACCTGTCTATATGGACAACATTATGGGTTGAGGTATCTATCACGACCATAACCGTCCAGTCGCGGGTCTCCGCCATATCTATGCCTATGATATAGTTTCTGTTCGGGATAGCGTCTTCCTGTATGTTATCCCTGATTATTTTATCTATGTTCTGGAATACCGAGCCGGCATTAGAAACAAATTCCGCCAAATACTCCTGCCTGAACAATAATTCTGGCGTCTCTTTTTTCTCCTCGTTTATCATCTCCTCCGTGTAATAAACCCCGTCCGTTGAAGAAAACTGGAAGGAAGCGTTCTTTTCCCTTAAAGCATAAAATTTGTCCTGAAACCAGTTTCTTCCCCTCGGCGTGGAAATGTAGTAAACTCTTCCCTTTGGGCAAGCCGGTCTGATATTCTGGCGGTATATCTTGGCCGGTATCCTCGCCGCCTCATCAACTATCTCCAAATCCACCCTTTCTCCAAGCATAGAATTCGGCTCAGTTGTAGACTTGCATTGTATCCAAGTATCCGCCGAATACTTGAACTCGTAAGGTCTATTTGAGCCGCCCGAGACAAACCTTCCCAATCCTTTATTGTATTTTAAGAGAAATGTTCCCAAAAAATGCTCAAATACTTTTTCCGTTAACTGATAAGTAGGCGCTATTATAAACGATTTGAAGGACTTCTTATCCAGCAAATAGCGGGCTAATTCCCTAAAAACGATATACGCCATCAGCTGGCTCTTTCCCCAGCCCCTTCCAGCAGCTACTATCACCTCCCTGTTCTGGCAATCAAGCACCTCCTGCTGTCCAAGATGGGGCTGCCATTTCAGTTTTTCCTGTATTTTAGCGTCTGAAATCATAAGTTAATCATAAATTCTCTTGAATTCTCTTGTCATATTTGGGTTTTTTCTGCGGGGAGGATATATACCTAAATCCCTTCTCCCCGACTCGCCTCACTCCCCCCCCTATTC
>QMNH01000108.1 GCA_003647675.1 Candidatus Falkowiibacteriota bacterium
AATAATTTAATTATTAATTCTACACACTAGTTATTTCAACTCTTTCTGCATATCTTTATAAATCGCGCCTAACACGCCGTTAACAAACTTACCCGATGATTCGGAGCCAAAAGCCTTGGCAATTTCTATGGCTTCGTTTATGGCAACTTTAGCCGGGATGTCATCATCAAAAAAAAGCTCATAAACTCCGATTCTTAATATATTGCGGTCTACAACCGTAATCTGGTCAAGCGGCCATTCAGTGGCGTATTTAGTAATATAAATATCAATCGCTTTTAAATTTTTCATCACTCCCTTGATTATATTTCTGGAAAAACCCTGGTCGTTAAACACGGGAGCAAAATTATCAAATACATTTTTAATTATTTTATCAACTTCTTTTTCGCTTTTACCATTAAAATCCCAAAGAAACAGGGATTGCATGGCGATAGTACGCGCTAGATGCCGGTTTGACATGATGTTAATGATTAGTTGATTAGTTAATTAGGTATTTGTCCTAATTACTAATACACTAATTAACTGTTTAACTATAATTATTCTTTCTTCTTTTTATCTTTGGTTTTTATTTTAATCGCTTCCTTTTTATTGTAAGTTCCACAAAAAGAACAGGCTCTATGTGGTTTAACGGCCCGGCCGCATTTAGAGCATGTGCTTAAATTTATTTTTTTAATGGCATGATGCGACCTTCTGTCGCCTACTGAACTTTTAGTTCGTCGTTTTTTTGGTACAGACATATTTTCAAAATCAAAATGCAAAATAATTAATTATTAATTTATTGGTTTTAGTATAACCGCTTACATACCTAAAGTCAAGCTAATTTCAAATAAAACCGGCACTATTTAAAAAAACAGTCCCGGCTTAAATACGGCTTAATCATCGCCGCACTTTTTTAAAAGATAATAATTCTATTTTCTGGGAAGACCAAAAACCTTTAATGTTTTCTTTTGCGTATATTAAAAGTTCTTTTCCAATAATTTCTTTCTTTTCTTCTCCGCTTTTAATAATTTTTTCTAAATAACCAACAATTTTTCCCGCGTTCCCTGGAGAAAAATCAGATGAAGCATCATATATACCGCCATCATCGGACACCCTAAGTCTTGATATTATTTTTATCTTAACAAAATAATAATATAACTCGTCTTTAAATTCATAAAATCGTGTCTCGGTAATTTCTTTTTTAACTTCTCTGATATCCTCTGATTTAATAGCCTTAAGGTAGCCAATAAAATTGATTTTACTTCTTAAAACTTCATAACCGTCTGTTTCTACTACAACAACATAACTTTGGGGAGTAATTAATACAAAAGTAGTACTTAAAGATATAACTAGACCTAAAACCACTAAAGTTTCCGCCCATATACCCTTACAGTTATAAAGCTTAATAATCGCTGCGATAATATACAATATTGTTATTATAATAAAAACAACAATAAACCGTACAAAACTAATTTCATTTAATACCACTATAAAATAAGTCGAACAAACAAAACTTATAACCATCGACGATATAAAAAATATAAAAAACTTTCTATTATTATCCATGTCTGACCCCCTTTTTTTTGTTAATGATCAATATTTCTAATATATAAACATCGCGTCGCCATAACTGTAAAAACGGTATTTATTTTTTATAGCATACTTGTAGGCTTTGTCAATATTTTTCTTACCAGCCATTGCCGACACCAGCATTAATAATGTTGACTTAGGCAAATGAAAATTAGTGATCATGGCGTCAACTATTTTAAATTTATAGCCGGGATAAATAAAAATATCCACCCAAGAACTATAGCTATTAGCTGTTAGCTTATAGCTTTTAGGATTTATAAAAAATGATTCAAGTGATCTTGCTGAAGTAGTGCCTACGGCAATTATTCTCTTGCTTTCTTTTTTTGCTTTAATTATACGCTCTAAAACGTTTTTATTAATTTCTACGTATTCGGCGTGCATTTTATGTTTAGTTATATCATCAACTTTCACCGGCGCAAACGTTCCTAGCCCAACATGCAAAGTAATATATTCAAACCGCACTCCTTTGGCTTTTAATTTTTTTATAAGTTCCGGCGTAAAATGAAACCCGGCCGTCGGCGCCGCCACTGACCCGATCTTTTTATTGTCAGCATACACCGTCTGATAATTCTTTTTATCGTCTTTTTTACTTTCTACTTTTAACTTTCTACTTTTAACTATGTAGGGCGGCAAAGGCACTTGACCAATTTTTTCGGTAGCCGTCATTAATTCCTTGTAATTTCTGTTAAATTCCACTTCCCAAGTCCCGTCTTTATTATCTTTCGTTATTACGCACCGAGTTTTGCCGCTAAATTCCACCTCCAGCCCAATTCGTACCCGACGCCCGCCAACCAAACAATTCCAAACCCCTCCTTTTATAAATTGATGTAAAAATATTTCTATCTTGCCTCCGGTTTTCTTTTTTTTTCCAATTAAACGGGCTGGAAAAACTTTAGAATTATTTAATACCAATACATCACCTTCTTTTAAATAATCAGGCAAATCATAAAAATACTTATCCTCTAAAACAGCGCCTAAAGCCCTGTCTGATTGAAAATCAGACAGGGCTTTAGGCGCTGTTAGCCGCTTCATAACTAAAAGCCGCGAATGGTCTCGCGGACTTACAGGCTCTTGCGCTATTAATTCCTTTGGTAAAGTATAATCGAAATCACTAACTTTCATTTTACTTATTACTATTTACTATTTACTTTTCATTTTTATATTCTCCTTATCGCTCAAATTTCTTTTTCCTTTCTACTTTCTACTTTCTACTTTTTACTGTTTCATGCTTCATGTTTTTCCTCTTTTACAACCTCTTTCTTCTTCCTCTGCACCAACTTTATAATTATATCCCGCACCGGCCCCGGGTTTGGAATTTGATGGAAATAAAACCTTTGGATTGTGCCGGCTGTCTGTACATGCACATCACCGTATTTTAATACTGTCGGCCAGAAGCCATGAACCTCGCTGGTCACATCCTGAATGCGGAATAATTTATGCTCAGAAATTACCCGGGAAAAAAAACCTTTTTGCTGGATATCTATTATTCGCTCATTAGTAATAATCCAAACATCTAAATAATAATCAATAAAAGAAAAAAAGAAAAAAAGCCATATAAACAAATAATAAGCGCTGGTGCCCAGTACAATTAACGGATAAGTTAATTCGCCGTTGATTAAATTTGACTGCGAAAAAATAAGCAAATAAAAAAATATTAATGGCAAAATAATTAATAAAATCAAAAATAATATTTTTTTAAAAAGAATAAACAGATCCCGGCGGATTATTTTAATAATTTTTTCGTTTGGAAGCTTATTGGGCAAGCGATTTATTGAAATCATAAATTTATTAAAAGATTTAAAAAATAGGATTAGATTTAAAAATATCGGAAAATATTGATATTCCGACTTTCCAATCTATAGGAATAATAAAATTAAATGATATAAATAATAAAATTAAAGCAAATCCGATAAAAATAAAAGTCATAAAAAAAGTAGTAAAATTTTTAAAACCAAATTTTAATATATGATATATTGAAATAAGAAAAAACAAAAACCAAACAACTAAAAACGCGTAATAAACATAAAGAAAATACTTTAATTGCAAAATCATATGAAAAAATTATAAATTATAAATTACATAAGCTTCCCCTGCTTATCGCCGGTTTTTTTCCTATTCATATGCTTGTAGGCAATATCGGTTACTATTCTTCCCCGGGGCGAGCGGTCTATAAAACCTAGCCGCATTAAATACGGTTCGTATACTTCTTCTATCGTGGCCATATCCTCGCCCGTAGCCGCGGCAATAGTATTAAGGCCGACCGGGCCGCCTTTGAATTTATCTATCATCAACTCCAATATTTTTCGATCTATCCAGTCCAGACCCAGCTCGTCAACCTCAAGCATGCCAAAAGCTTTATCACAAACACTGCCTTTAATCCGGCCATCCCCTTTTACCTGACTATAATCTCGTACTCGTTTTAGCAAGCGATTAGCCACTCGCGGCGTGCGGCGGGAGCGCTTGGCCACTTCTTTTTTTGATTCAGTGTCTATCTTAACGCCTAAAATTTTAGCGCTTCGCTCAATTATTTGTTCAATATCATCGTGTTCATAAAAATTAAGGTGGTAAACCATGCCAAATCTATCGCGCAAGGGAGCGGATAAAAGGCTCATCTTCGTAGTCGCGCCGACAATAGTAATCCGCGGCAAATCAATCCGCAAGGTGCGGGCAGACGGCCCTTTGCCGATAATTATGTCCAATGCGTAATCCTCCATGGCCGGATAAAGAATTTCTTCAATCGTTTTGTTAAGCCGATGAATCTCGTCAATAAATAAAATATCGCCCTCGCTTAAGTTAGTTAAAATCGCG
>QMNH01000109.1 GCA_003647675.1 Candidatus Falkowiibacteriota bacterium
CTCGGGCAATATATCTATGGACTGGCAAAACTATCTCACCGGATACGCCGGCTCTAACGGATCCACCGGCAACGAAGCTATCCTAGTCAGCGTAGACTCTGGTATTACTCTAACAATTAACGTCGGTGGTGGTTATACATTTCCATATTATTACAACACCGGCCTAGGAACTGTTACTGTAGTATCGTCATTTACCCTAACAGTTACCGACGTACCAACTGGTGTACAAATGACCATCGTAAACAGTTCAACCCGGACAGAACTAGATCACCAGACATCGACAGGTATTGATATGACATACTCACACGCCGGCGGCGAAACAGTAGATATAATGTTCCTAGATGTAGATTATGATCCCAATTCTGGTAACATCTATGATCTAACCCTACCATCGACAAACAGTTCAATTAAAGCTAACATAACAGAGGACGTAAATTATGATAACCCATAAACCGAAATATGATCACATGAACAAACTACTAACAATAATAAGGAGTCAATAATGGCTAAACTAACAGATCCAGATAGCTATAATCTCTATGTTCACGCGACAACCGATGCCGGCGCGGGTTCAGAGGAAATAGTAATATTAACCGGGCCGAAAACGGTTCAACTAAGAGTAGAGGGAAACCTAAACGATACGGCACCGGGCAAGACATCTGGTGGAACAGCAAAATCAGCATATTCGTTCTTGAAAGAGGAATACGTATCTGGTACAGACGCGGCAACACTAAGACGATTTAAGTTCCCGATCAAGATGATTTTTGAGGGATCTTTCATTTGGACTAACGGTTGGGCGCCGGCCGATGATCAGACCCGCGACCTATTTAGGGACGCCGGTTTTGAGGAAAGTGTATCAAGTGATATATACGCTTGTATGATTTCACTTGGTAGCATTAACGCACCCGCCTCTGACTTGGCGTACTACACCCAAGCACAGACACACGTAGCAACAACCACCGTGTACGACAAGACCGGTGAGTTGAACGAGAACATCGATATTACAGGACTTACTACATATCAGAGAAGTCTTTTGCGAGTACAAGGTAAAACCTACGCCGAGTACGAACTACTTAATGAACAGGGACTATCAAGCATCGGTTTCCAAGCGTATTCTTTCCCACTAACTAACCTTGTGGACAGTAAGATCACTGAAACTGACGGCAACATCGACAGCCAAGCCCCATATACATCAATGGAGATTAACTTCATTAAAGGTGTTGGGTTCACCACAGCCGCCGCACAGGGATATGTGACAGAGGACGTTGTACAGGACGCCGCCGGACGTTGGGCATATTGTAGTGCTACCGGTACGCTAGACGCCGCGGGCGCACTAGACTACAACAACAATGGTGGTACTGGTACGTTCGAAGCCTACTTTGGTGAAGAACAGATCGGTTCTACTTACTACGCGTTCAACCGAGAGGTAGACGCCGGAACAGGTACCGATATAGAAGCCCACGAATATATGAGTAGACAATTACGACAGACCGGAGAGATTAACGACGATACCGGTATTACCGCCGGACAAGACGCTTTTGGTACGGTAAACGGCGAAGTCGCTCAATTACTATCGACATACGTTGGTGATACGCTACTTCTAAAGCCCGGAGTTGTACTAAGAAACTTTGATGCCAACTCGACTAACAACATCACCCACCAACCGATCACAGTAGATACCAGTGGACTAGACGATAACGATGTACCACTAGCTTCTAGTGAAGTGTCGTTCCCATTTGTCGCCGCCGGTAACTTTGTATTCTCACAGAACTATGTTGATGAAGCCGATGCCGACACCGCCTTCACAGTTTACTTTGACTACATCACTACTCAGACAGCAATTACACTCGCGACCACATCAAGTGCTAGTGACGTGACAACCTTTACTGACAGTGGATCAGGTATGACTATTAGTGCCGGTGACTACTTCTATGTAACTGGTTTCCTAACCAACGCCACTAACAACGGACTCTACCTAGAAACTGGTGGATCACCTACCAATGCTTCTGTCACAGCTACCAAGCAAGACGGAGTAACAGTTATAGATGAAGCGGCCGGTGACTCAGTGACAGTTATCACAGATCCATATGAAAGCCCCGGTGCTGTTATCGTTAAAGATGATGGTGGAACAGATATGGACGGTTTGATTACCGCCGCAACTATCGGTTGGGACTTTGACTACACTAACAACGTTCAGGGTGGTAGAACCGCTAACCAAGACGCGGCTTGTACTATCGTAGCGATAGCTAAGGACGGTGCCGAGTGGATAGACGCCACCTTTACCATATCAGCGTCAACTGGTATCAACGTACCGGTTAACGGTGGTGACGAACGTAACTACGAAAACGTATAAACCTAAAAGGGGGAAATGACATATGGGACATACTAAGAAACAAGCAAAAGCTGTAAAAGAAGTGACTAAAGACCTCGACAAACTAGACGACGGCGATAAAAACCTAGCTGATATGAGTGCTACAGAGATTGAAAAGACAATATCAGCTATGTCAGCCGAGGGCTTACGACTAAGACGTGAGCGCAAGACGGTACGCTACCAACTCTATAGACTTAGGACTGACGCCGAGGGCAAGGGCGCTCATGAGTCTACCAAGGCGTTTATAGCTAAGTTTGAAGATCAAGAAACATTTGATGGTTGGGGGAACTTTGCTACCACTTGGGACGTAGCGTTTAATGATCCCTATCGGATCGTTCACAAAACCAAGTCCGAACAGGACGAGTGGGACGAGGTTGTACGGGCTAAGTTTCCGCAAATAGGCCACGACGGCAAGATAACCTACCCGGACATCAAGGTGCGTAAGAAAGTAGAAGCCGAAGTTGAGAAGCGAAAAAAATCAACTAATAAGAAATAGGTAAGCCGTGGGCGTTCATCTAACAGCCGACATAACCACAAGAATAATTACGCTAACCACAGCCCCCGTTCTTGAGAACGGGGATATGGTTGTAGATATTGACGTCAAGGTAGATATGTATTCGGATCTTAAAGAAGATTGGCAAGCCAGTTCGACACTAAGAAAACTAGATTTTCCTATTCAAGCTGTTGGTGGACAGGACAAACCGGGCGACGTAGACCTTGGTACTACTTACTTTGTAAACTCAGACTGGAAGTTCGCACCGTATGAAGCTACCCACCGGCTTAGAATTAACGGCAACATTTACTCTGTTGATGGTACAACCCCGTTCAATACTACGGCCGGCGCCTACAATGTGATCATAGAAAACAACTTGTCAGCGTTGGTTGAGGTGGCAAGCATCGAGGGTGGCGGTGGTACGGATCGGTTTATATGGGAAACAATGATATTTTAGGGTAATATGTAATTAGGAGTAATATGGCAAAATCTAAAGAAACAGCACAACAACGAGCGAATAAGTGGCAACAGCGTTTTCAGAAATGTGACGATAACCAAGTAAACCTATTTACTACGGCGGCTAAGTATTATGACGTTATGTATGCGGTGATGAACACATCTAAGATGGCACCGTGGCGATCCAAGGTGTATGTTCCGGTACTGGCATCGAAAGCGTGGGACTTGATCAGTCGTTTCAGTGATATTATACCGATCTATAACCTAGACATTAAAAATGAGATCGAGGAAAGTGAAGATGGCGATCTGACCTATACGGCTGAAGCCAACGAGCGAACCGAAAAGATCGAACACTTGATGCAAGATGAATACCGCAACGCTACCGGCGAACCAATGAGTATGCGAACCTTTGATACCCTACTCGATGCCGTTGTTGTGGGAACCGGGTTTGCTAAGACACCGTGGGTATATGAGGAAAAAGACAGTTACGCCCGTGAGTTTGATGAAGCCGGACAGATTATAAACAACGCTGAAGATGTAGTTAAGACTACCGAGGGCGGCCACAACGACTTTGAACCGGTCAATTATTTCAATATGTTCGTAGCCCCTAATTCTAAGAGTTTTTTCAAAGCACCATATTGGATCGTCCGAGAATACACTACCCTACAAGATGCCGAGGATACCGGACTCTATGATAAAGGGGGACTGGCTAGACTACGTAGCGACGTGTCTAATGACAAGACCTTTGACAACTACAACCGATCGCGTAACCGACTAGCCAACAGCAAGAACTCTGAAACCGACGACACCGTAGACAATATCGTGCTATATGAGTGTGTTGATCGACAGGGCAACCTATACACCTATGGTGAGGGCGAAAGCAAGGACGGTAGTTGGGTAGAGTTACGTAAGGAAAAGAAACTATACTGGCACGGCCGACCACCATACGTACCGTTCTATATCCGTAAGAAGTCATTTAGCCCTTGGGGTGAGTCACTATTTGAGAACAACGCCCGGCTACAATCAGCTACTAATGA
>QMNH01000110.1 GCA_003647675.1 Candidatus Falkowiibacteriota bacterium
ACAATTAACATTTAATTATTAACAATTAATGGAGTGAATAATTTTTTTGTATTTAAGTGTTAATTGTTAATTGTTATTACGCCGAGATAGCTCAGTTGGCAGAGCAACGCACTCGTAACGCGTAGGTCCGGGGTTCGACCCCCCGTCTCGGCTCAGAATTTAACTATTAACAATAGACAATTAACAAAAGGCCGTAACGGCCTTTTTGTTTTACGTTTATACGTGTAAATATAATATTTTCTGTTTTTAGATAATTTTATTCCGCTAAACTCCACAGACTATACCCCCTTACAGTCTCCGCGATATATTCTTCCAAAGATCTGGCTTTTACGAAAACATAGCTTAAGCCTAAACGGCTGGCGGATTTTTCATAGCAACGAAAAATATAATAACCTTCCGGCATATATATAATATCGCTGACTTCATTAATTTCCAAGTCTTTGACTTTTTGGCTATAAGCGATTTGATTTTCATTTTGCTTACTGATAGTTATTAAATCCTGTGAATCGCCGTACTTATTGGATATTTTTACAAAATCATTCCCCTCATCTATCATTTCTTTTATTTTTTTTATTCGATTTATTCCGACCTGATTAATAGCGATATCAAAAGCTATTCTTTCGGCAATCTCCGTTCTAAGTTCATTGTCGTAAATATTGCCCCCGGGTATTATTAAACCGTATTTTTTTATTAAATCACTGACCACAACCATTTCTATCATAGCCAGCTTAACGCTTTCCTTGTTATTTTTATCAATGTTTGTCAGCGTAAAACTTTTTGTATCTTTATACGCGTAATATTCTATAATTCCGTCTTGGGTTATTAGGGCCGGTACTACAAAATATTTAGAAATTATTCTGGTAATTTTAGTATCAACATTAAATTTTAATAAAACAACCGCGAAAACAGTATATAATAAGATAAAAATAATTAAACCGGCTAATAATATTTTTAAAGTTCTTGATAAGCCGATTTTAATTGCTTTTGTAAGCCCTAAAAATCGATTCCTTATCCCCTCTTTAAAATTTTTAAAATTTTTCCGCCTATTTTCTTTTTTCTCTTTCTTGAGTTTTATTTTATTTTCCAGCTTTTTTTTCTTTTCAGACTCTTTCTCGAGCTTCTTTTCTTCACGTTCCTGCCTCTTTTTTAATATTAAATCTTTTTTTATTTTTTTTTCGGCTAATTCACGGTTTTCTCTTTCTTTCTTTTTATTCTCTTTATCTTCCATTTCTTTTTCGCTTTTTAAAAAATCAGCAGCCAGATCAAGCTCTTGGCTTTTTTCTCTTTTAATTATTTTCTTTATTTTTTTTTCTTTATTTTTTTTCTGTTCCATTGATTCCGCCAGCGCGGGAGTTAAACCAAACCCGGATTCTTCAATTGATTCTTTTCTGATAGCTTCTTTGACTTCCTTTCGGGATATATTTTTTATTTCCTCGCTAATCCTTAAAGCTTTTTTTTCGGACTTATTGCTTTCTCTCCCGGCTAATGCGTTTGCCTGTAAAAAATCGGATTCTTTCCCCCGCCGAGAAATAGGGGGAACTATAGTTAAATCCTTTTGCAAGGCGCCTTTTTTAAATTCTGATGTTGTATTAGTAGTTTTACTCGCGCTATCCAATAATTTTTCAGACCCAGCTTCTTTTTTCGCGGAAAACTTTACTGTTTTTAATTTATTAAACAAATTTACTTTTTCGCTTTTTCTCATATTGTCTCCCGGATCTATTCGCTTTTTTCCAACAGCATTATCTATTTGTTTATTTCTGCTTTTTTTCCGAAAAGAAAAAATGCCGTCAACTTTTTTAATTTTTGCCGAGCTTTCCGCGCCTTTAAGCTGATTAATTTTTTCAAAATTACTGATTGATTGAAGCACTAACTCCCTTGATTTCTCAAGTTCGTTTTTACTCATTTTTTTTATTCCATCTACTTTTTTATCGCTCATATTTATGTTATTCGCTTCGCGAACCCGCCACTACGAATGCGGGACATGCGAATTATATTGAAATTCCTTTACTATAAATTAAAGCTTTTATATAACAAATAACTAAGTTCCTAAAAAATATATAAACCATTTTTTCGAATTATTTACTTCTTTTTTGGCGGTATTTTTATTTATATCGTCAAAATTGAAATAATTAATTTCGCCCTCATCATTATTTAAATTATCCGCGCTCTCATCTTTTATAACCGCCACTTCTTCTCCTTCCTTTTTGTAATTTAATTTTAAACGCGCCTGCTCCTCGTTAAATTGGTCTGATTTTAAATAATCAATTAAGCCGTTTAGATTGGAATTTTTACTCTTTAAACCCACGATTTCTTTTTCCAAATCTTTAACTTCTTTATTGATTCGATATTGCTTGCTGACATTTCTGGCTAATGGAATGCTGATTGCGATTATAATAATAAATCCAACAACTGCCAGCGTTATTTTATTTAATAATAATCTATTTATACTTTTTTTTCTTCTATTATTAAACATACTTATCTTCTGTTCTAAATTTTGTTTTTACTATTTCTAAAAATACAATATTCAATAATCCGATAAAAAAAGCTATTGCCCAGGCTTTTATATCCAAACTGGTAGTGTTTAATAATTTTTGCAAAGGCTGCCAATATACTCCGGAAATAAGAAGCAGGAAACTGGCGGTTACCGCTCCTATTAAATATAAATTTTCAAAAGGATTCAGGCGCCAAATCGGAATTTTAAAACTGCGCAAGCTAAAAATGCTCATTAAAGACTTAAGGCCTAAAGTCACGAATACTAAAGTTATTAGATAACTGACTAGCTCGGAAGATTCCCGCCATTTTAGCCATAACAAATAAAATCCAAGAAATATAATTATATCCCTAATAATCCCGACAGCAAAAATTATAATTTTCATTTCCCGGTTTAAAAGAGGTTCATTTTTTTTTATCGGCTTTTCGCTCATTACTCGGCCATGATCTCCTTCAAACGCCAGTGAAAAATGAGGCAAACCGTCATTTATAATATTTATCCATAAAATTTGTACCGGTAATATGGCCAGAGGGGTGTTAAACAGAAGCGAACCTACAATTAATATCATTTCCGAAAAACCATCGGAAGTTAAATATGTTATTACCTTTCTAATATTTTTAAAAATAATTCTCCCCTGCTTTACGGCCGCGACAATAGTTTTAAAATTGTTATCAAGGAGCACAATGTCGGATGTTTCTTTCGCTATATCGGTGCCGGTACCCAGGGAAATTCCGATATCAGCCGCTTTTAAGGCGGGAGAATCGTTTATACCGTCACCGGTCATAGCCACTACCTCTCCTCTGGCTTGCAATGCTTTTACGATTCGTAATTTATGATGCGGACTGACGCGGGCATAAATATCGATTTTTTTTACCAGTTTTTTCAACTCTTCGTCGTTTACTTTATTTAATCTTTCGCCGTCAATAATATTTTCGGCTTTAACTTTAAGTCCGACTTCCTCGCCAATCGCTTTAGCGGTTAATTTATGATCCCCGGTTATCAAAATCGGCCTGATGCCGGCTTTTTTACATAAATTAATTGTTTCCTTTGCTTCTGGCCGCAATGGATCTTTGAGCGCGATAAAACCGACAAATGTTAATTTTTTATCAATTTCTTCCCAGTCTATTTTTCCTTCCTCGATTATTCCCCTAAACTTTTTTGTATTTATCTCCCGGGTGGCCATAGCTACAACTCTGAGCCCCTGCCGGGTTAAATTTTCGTTAATGGAAATTAATTTATCTTTATCTTTTAAATTTAGGCCATGAATCGCGCCTTGATGGTAAAATTTATTTGATTTTTCAAGCAATTTTTCCGGCGCGCCTTTTTCGTATAATACAAATTCACTGCCAGATCTTTTATGCAAACTTAACATATATTTTTTTTCGCTATCAAACGGCATTTCTCCGAATTGAGGTTCTAGCTTTAAAAGTTTTTCCCGGCTAAGCCCCGATTGTATTGCGGCCGATAATAAGGCATTTTCGGTAGGAGAGCCGAGAAAGCGCCAGCTGGCCAATTCGTCATTAGGATTTTCAATTAACGAATCATTGCACATCATGGCTGTTTGCAGAGCCAGACTGACTGTTTTTGCTTCCTTTTCGTTTTGTCTTGAGCCCAAGCTCTTTAACTCAAACTCCTTTTTGCCGATAACGATATGAGCGACATGCATATTGCCCTCGGTTAATGTGCCGGTTTTATCGGAGCAAATAACTGTAATTGAACCCAGGGTTTCGGCCGCAATTAATTTCCGCGTTAAAGCTTTCTTTTTTAGAATCTGCTGCATGCCCAGAGCTAATATAAAAGTAACCGATAAAATTAGGCCTTCGG
>QMNH01000111.1 GCA_003647675.1 Candidatus Falkowiibacteriota bacterium
AAGATAATATCCCCCTATTAGCCACTTGGCAGGCCGGCACGCCAAGCTATTCGCTTTGGATTACTTATACGATTCTTTCTATGGCCGCAATAATGCTTTTACCCCGACAATTTCATATGGCGGTTATTGAAAATTCTAAAGAGCGCCATATTCGTACCGCTATGTGGCTTTTGCCGCTTTATTTTGTGCTTATTACCTTGTTTTCACTGCCGATTGCTTTAGCCGGGATTATGCAGGGGTATAATACCGGGCTAGCGGATTTTTTTATCCTGTTGCTGCCTTTGCGCAACGGCCTGCCTTTTTTATCGCTTCTAGTGTTTATCGGCGGATTTTCCGCGGCAGTCAGCATGGTAATAATTAGCACTATGACCATGACGATTATGGCCACGAATCATCTAATTTTGCCGACTATAAACAAATTTAAAAAATTGCTTTTTTTACAAAAGCAGATTTTATGGATAAGATGGCTAACAGTGGTTATTATTCTTTTTATCGGCTATTGGTTTAAATTAAAATTAGGCGGTTCTTACGTATTGGTTAAAATCGGTATGATATCTTTTGCCGCCGCTCTGCAATTCGCGCCGGCTATGCTCGGAGGTTTATTCTGGAAAAAAGGGAATAAAACCGGCGCTTTATGGGGGCTTAGCTCTGGCTTTATGGTTTGGGGCTATGTTTCTTTATTGCCTACCTTTATTAAAAGCGGCTGGCTGTCAACCTCAATTTTAACTAACGGTCCTTTTGGCATTTCTTTTTTAAGGCCGGAACAGCTTTTTGGGATTTCAGTTTTTGATCCGCTTTCCTTAACGGTTTTCCTTTCTATGTTTTTTAATATTGGTTTTTATATTTTGGGTTCATCATTATTTTCTTCCAGCCGTGAAGAAGAAGAGATTGCCGTAGAATTTATTGATATTTTTAATAAACGAGAGCAATTAAGCCAAGCAGAAGAATTAGCAGAGAATATTAACAGTAAAACCAAGATTGACATCGCCAGATCTCTGTTTAGCTCTTATCTTAGAAAGGAGAAAGCAGACGGGGTAGTTAATAATATTATAGATAAATCCGGCCTAAAAGGAAAAGAAAAAATAAGCATTCTGGACTTAGCGAAATTTAGCGGCAGAGTTGAGAAAGAATTGTCAGGGTATATCGGTTCTGCTTCAGCCCGGGAAGCTATTGGCGGCAAAAAACTAACTACCGGTCCGGAAGCGAATAAATTATC
Organism: Candidatus Falkowiibacteriota bacterium; assembly: GCA_003647675.1. Taxonomy (GTDB): domain Bacteria; phylum Patescibacteriota; class Patescibacteriia; order Patescibacteriales; family UBA12075; genus B7-G4. The sequence continues at coordinate 1,217 of QMNH01000111.1, forward strand.
AGAAGTTTATGGGAAGCTGGTGGCGAATTTAAAAATATCACCGCAAGAATTAAGCGAGAAAATTAATTATTATCAGGAACTGGAAAAGCTTTATAAAAAACAAAGCGTTGATTTATCAGACCAGGTTAAGGTCAAAACCAAAGAATTGCAAAAGGTTTTAGAAGATTTAAAATTTGATAAAATCAAATTAGAAAATCAAAGAGTAGCTACTTTGAATATATTGGACGACGTATCAGAGTCGCAGAAAGAGCTTGAAAGCACATACCGGGAACTCCGGGAGAGAAGCCAAGAATTAACCGCCCTTAAATCTTTAAGTGATGAGCTGGCCCGGGCGCTGAGTGTTAATGAAGTGGTTTTAATACTTAATGCTTATTTGCTGAATTTTTTAAAATTTGAAAGCATAATTTATTTTATTTTAAGCCCATCTCAAGAAGGCGGGTTTGTTTACAAGAATTATTTAAACAAAAAACAAAGTGAAAAATATGTTCAAGCGGTTCGGGCAGATTTTTATAAATATTTGGCGGATTACAAAGGAAAGAAATACAAGCAGGCCTTAAATATTGTTAAAAATATAAAGCCAAAGCATTTAGGAAAAGAGCTGGACAATTCCAAGAAAAACCAGCCGTCAGGCTATAGTTATTTTCCTATATTGACAGGAGAGGAAAAGCTAGGAGTTATTCAAGCCGTATTTAATAAAAATCAGCCGATTAAACCGGCGGAAAAAGAATTAGCTCAAGCGTTTATATCCGCCGCGGCGCTTACGATTGACCGTTTGGAAACATTATTCCTGGCTCAGAATTCAAAAACGACATCATTAATTGAAAGTCTGACTGACGGGGTGCTTATGTATAGCAATAGCGAGGAAGTGCTCTTGGCAAATCCGGCCTTTACGCGTTTTACCGGCTTGTCAGAGAAAAAATTAAAAATGGCGAGCATCTATAAACTTATTGAGGCGGTGGATATAGCGGCGATGGCAAGAGACGCGATTAATCGCGGTAAAATATTTCACCTGAAAGAAATTTCGCTAGCTAATAGATTTTATGAAGTTTTTATTACTCCGGTAAAAGATAATAAGGAAATTATTGTCGGCGGGGCGATTATTTTTCATGACATTACGTCTATTAAGGAAATTGACCGGATGAAGACCGAATTTGTGTCCGTGGCCTCGCACCAGCTGCGCACCCCGCTTACCGCCATCAAACTTTTTACCGATATGTTGGTTAGCGGCGAGGTGGGGGGAATAAACAAGGAACAGGCAGATTATTTAGATAAAGTGCGGGAGTCTACCGAGCGGATGGTTCGCCTGGTAAACGATCTTTTAAATGTTACCCGGATTGAGTCCGGCCGCTTAAGCATTAACCCGCAGCTTTTAAGTATTAAAGATTTTATTATGAATATTATCACCGAGGCAAAGCCTCTTGCCGAATCAAGGAAGCAGAAAATAATATTCAACGATAAACAGCCTCAATTGCCGAAAGTACCGCTGGACCAGAATTTAATGCGCCAGGTAGTGCACAATTTAACAGTAAACGCTATTAGGTATTCCCCGGAAAAAACCGGTAAAATAGAAGTAGCCCTAAGCCGTGAAGATGATGACAGTTTTATTATTTCGGTTAAAGATAATGGAATGGGCATTCCCGCGGAGTCTCATCCTAAGATTTTTAAAAAATTCTATCGGGCCGATAACGCGACCAAAGCAATAACCGAGGGAACCGGCCTGGGGCTTTATGTTTCTAAGATGATAGTTAAATCTTCCGGCGGCCGGATTTGGTTCCATTCAAAAAAAGATAAAGGCTCAACTTTTTTCGTAAAACTTCCGTTAGCGGGCATGAAGGAGAAAAAAGGGGAAAGAGGATTGGCTATATCTTAAAAGAGAAAACTGGAAAGTAAACGAATTTTGTATTATTTATTCACCTTACGCAAGTTATATGTTAAATTTTTGAATTTTCAATTTTCAATTTTCAAACAATGATTAAATTTTTTAATTTTCAATTATATTTGATACTATTTTAGCTTATTATAAAATATTAATATCAATAATTTACTCATACTTGGTGCTTTAAAAAAGTTAAAATTAATAATTGACTAATTTTAACGAATTATAAATTTTTAACTAAAAATTAACCTTATTAATATTAGTCAAAATTATCAAAAGTGCCAAAGCTTAGTAATTTAATTGAAAATTAGAACATTAAATAATTGAAAATTGTTTGAAAATTGAAAATTTTAAAATTATTCAGGTAAACATGTAATTTGCGTAAGGTGAGCTATTTAATAATAATTTAATAATAAAAATATGGGAGAAGAAAAAAAGTTTACAATTCTATTAGCGGAAGACGATAAATTTATTTCCCGCGCCTATAATGATGGGCTTAGCCGCAACGGCTTTAACGTGGTGTTGGCTCAGGACGGGAACGAAGCCGTAAAATTTGCCAAAGAGAAGAGGCCTGATATAATCCTTCTGGATTTAATTATGCCTGATAAAAATGGATTTGAGGCGCTTAAAGAAATAAAAGCGGATGAAAAAACAAAGCAAATTCCCGTAATAATTTTATCTAATCTGGGCCAGGACACCGATATAAAAAAAGGAAAAGAAATGGGGGCGGTTGATTATTTAATAAAAGCTAATTTTTCCATGTCGGAAGTAATAGAGAAGATTAGGGGTTATTTAGCAAAGAAATAATAAAGCAAGAAAACAATAAAGCAAGAAAACAATAAAGCAAGAAAACAAAGAAACATGGGAACAAGCCAGTAGTGTAGTTTCTGGTTTACTGTTTTATTAATTTGTGAATTAAAAATTATTAACATGAAAATATCTGTTGAACAATTGCGCGGCATGCTTGTTCGTCCCGGCCATATAGCCGAGGCGGATTTTAACTTGGCGGCTGAAGAATCAAAGGAACAGGGAAAAAATATTGAAGATATTTTAGTTGACAAAAATTTAATAAAAGACGAGCAGTTGGGACAGCTTATCGCCCAGGACAAGGGACAGGCTTTTATTAATTTGAGGCATGAAAAAATCAGTGATGATGTATTAAAAATTATCCCGGAAGAAGTCGCCAGATCAAGAGG
>QMNH01000112.1 GCA_003647675.1 Candidatus Falkowiibacteriota bacterium
CCCTAATACTGCTAGGCGTTAATGAATTACCACCAGCACCTAAACCACCAGCTTGCACCACCATACCACCACCAGCTGGCGAATAATCATATCCGTAAATTATAATATAGCTATTTTCCGGAACTATTAAAACGGACTGGCCGCCCATTCCAGTTTGAAACGTTTGGTAACGCGCTTTACCGGTTTTAATGTCTTTTTCTATTTCAGTAGGTATTGTCATAATATAAATTTAAAAAAAAAGGCCGGCCCATAGGCCGGCCCTTCTAACCAATATAAACCAAACACACAATTAAATTTCGTTTCGATAATAGATCGTAGTGTTCAAAATTTGACTAGCACCACTAGTATTAGTTACACGTAATAAAATAGTGTCTTGACCAGTCAATCTACGCGGAAACGGAATGAAAAACGGAAATCCACCGCTAAACCCACCAGTTGCCGTTAATGCGTAATGAAACGCTACATCATCATCAATAACTACATCGTTATTAATAATTAGAGAAATTCGTAGCTGCGCTGGATCAACAATTGTTCCAGGCGCGGCACCCGTAGTTGAAGAAAATAAAAGTCCTTCAAATTGTTTTGCAAGGCCCGATAAGGACAAGGTTTGATCGGCACCAGTAGTTGGTACCGTAACCTGGAAACCTTTTGATCTTAAGCCCTGGCGATATGAAATGTCTTTCATTCTAAATTATTTTAAAAAGTTGTTCCAGCTGAAAAGATTTGTCCGTAACCACTCAATGCACAAATTGTAGCACCGGTGTCGCCGTTACCTAAATTAGCACCGCGAACGACTACTTTAAAATCTACTTGAGGCGGAATAACAATATTTGTTAGTAAACGAACTTCACACCATTGGCCAGGCGAGGCATCTGCAGAGGCATAACCATTATTGCTTCCGTGAATACGATCAAAAGACTCGCCAACGTACGTGTTAAAATGTAAGGGTAATGCTTTTACAACCGTTTGATTACCTACAACAATATCACATACAACACCACCAGCGTTAAATGGAAAAGGTATACTAGGATCAACGGCCTCAAAAAGACCACCAAACCACAAAGACTTAATAACCATACTTTCAGCACTATCTAATTTGCTTACTTGCAAATTTGTTTGTCCTAAACCTTTGCCTTGAAAATTTGTAAAAAATTCAATTTGCGATTGAGGGGTTGCGGTAACATTACTAAACGTATCATATAAAACACGTGTTGTTTGTTGTCCATTACTGGGCGCACCTAGTTTACGATCTACGTACGCTAATTTTCCTACTTGTCCAGCCATTATAAAGTGGTATTAAAGTTAAGGTTTACTTTTGTTCCGAATAAATAACACCCTAGCGCAATACTGACCGGGGCATTTGACGCTGCATCAAAAACGCGCGCGTTTACTTGAAATTCGACTTGAGGCGGTATTAAAATACCTACACCTTCCATATATACCTGGTGTCTAGGTTTTTGTTGCAATACTGGTGTTGCACCCGCGGTGTTTAAATTCAAACCCCCAGTTGCAAAACAAGCTGGCGATCCGATTTTCCATATAGGCATATCTTTCATCACCACTTTATTACCTATAACCACATCAAAAACAATCACGGCGCCGTCATTACCAGCGATATCACTTAAGTTTATAGCTTGTCCATCAGTACCGGACAAAGAATAAAAAGCGATATTTTCAATTAACAACGCTTCGTTTACTTCAAAACGATTATCGCTAATGTTAGTTACCGCTGGGTTCGCGTGTTGCACGGAATTTGCAAAAAAGGTGTGTGAGTCCGACGCCGTTGTATTGCCATCATATATTGCACCAGTTGATGCTTGCATATATTTTAAACTAGATAAGCCTAGTTTATTAGCGACGTGCATTATTTTGTCTTGAGCTGAAACAGCCATATTACTACAATTTAAAGATTAATGTCTATTAAAGTCCAGGTACGTCGTAACCAGCCATAGTATAATTGCTGGCGTATACATCACTTTGCGGCGCAGCATCTTGTAAATACATAGATGAAGGCGCATCATAGCCAGCTAAAAATCCACCTACACCAGGTAAAGAACTTAATACTTTAGGCCCAGCGTAACCAGCCATTCCAGCTGCAATTTCCGGCTGCTTAAAAAACAATGAAGTTGCAATTGATCCTACCAAACCAGAATACGGCCCAAAATTCCCTGGGATCGCTTTTCCAGCGGTGTTAGTCAATGCGCTTGCAATCACACCACCTAGACCAGCTTTTACTGCGGTCATAGTTGCTGCATTTACTTTGCTAGCTGTAATTTTTTTGCCCATTGAGCGGCGGCGCGTTCTGCGTACCGGGGCTTTGCGAGTTGTTCTGCGGCGTGCTGCCATAATCAATTAATTTTTAGTTAATGTAAATATATAAAAAAAAGTTTAATGCCTTGATTACATATAAATATTGCTTCCATCAATATTTTTTCTAACATAATCCGATCTATTAACACGGCGTTCATAATAAACATTTCCGGATTTGCTAATTCGTTTTCCAGGCGATTTAGCTTTTATCCTTAAATCTTGTTTTCGTGCGCGTTCATTATAATTTGCTCTAACCGGTACTTTAGTTTGATAATTTTTTTTTTCAACATTAGGATAAGCCCATGTCTTTCGATTTGTCGGGCTGGCCATTTGAACATTACTTCCAGGATCAGTTGGCCCAGGTTCAATACTTATTTTATCGCCTGGACGTCCACCGCCTGGACTAACAATAGGCACTACATTAGTTTCATTTTTAGGCCAAACACGATTTTGTATTTGATCCTTGCGCGTTTGGTAAAACGCTTTTATTTCATCTTCACTAAACCGATTGGCTAACACCTTTTTATACAATTCTTCACTTCGCATTTGAACATTTGCAATACGTTTTGTTTCGCTCATTAAAAAGGCAATCCGATTTTTTTTGTCTTTAATATCCTCTTTAATTTTTTCTATAAAACGCTTCTTTACCGATCCATCAATTAAAGGTTCTTCTAAAAATTTTATTTCGGCACCGATCTTGCGAATTTCTAACCATAGATCGCACAAGTCTAACCAGCGTTTACGGCTGCCTGGACTTAACGCCACTTTATTAAAAACCGCTGGCCGCTTCCAGGGAAACCAATACCAGGGACAAGCGTTTTGCTCATAGTCTTTTATGTCGCGGCGATCTATAACTTTTCCGGCATTATCAACGGGCGGTATATTACCAACGTCAAACGGGCTTTTTTTACCCCATCTATTGAGTAAATAAATACCTAGTCCAGTAAGCAATAATTCTTCCATTATTTCTTAATTAAAAAGTAAGCCAGTAAAGCTGCACCGGCGTACATTAAAGTTTTATTATTAAACGCCGGCAGCATTGCCTTTCGTTGCTGGTAAACTTGACTAAAACGGCTTAACGCCATGGCTTCCTTTTCGTCTTTTTGCGCCGTTGCATTTAATAGATCGCCGCTAATTATAGCCAGTTGTTGATCTATTTGTTGAGCCGTTAAATTATTTAAGTTTTGCACCTGGTAATAATTGGCGGCGTAATAATCTTCAATTTTGTTATTAACACGCCATAAGCCAATAGTCTTAGCAAACTTTTTAGTAGTCTTATATATGGCTTCGCCGTTTTGAATTACAAACGTTAATGCTTTAGTCCACCACGCGCCGAGCGTTCCATCTTCATTTTCAACCAAAGCTTCTAATTCTTCTAAATTATCCAGGCTTAACGTTGGTAAATCTACGCTGGTATTGCCTTTTTGTTCGGCCGCTTTTAAACGTTCAACGGCATATGCGCCGGCTTCATCTATGGCTTGCAACAAAATTTGACGTTGCGATATTTTTAGCGCATCGGGCAAATTAAGACTAGGAACATTTCGATAAGTGTTGCTGGCCATACCTGGGCCATCGTGTAATTGTAAAAACATAGTGGATATTTTCTAGGCACTAATATACATTAATTATTTTCTTATAGGTGTAATCCCTGGTTTCGCCGTAATACGCATTAACCAAATCAAAAGGCGTCCATACGCCGTTATCTAAAACTTCAGCGTAAACATGGCTAGGTGCTACTGGGCTATTACCTACGATCACGATGCGGCACGGAATACCAGCGGTTTTACAACACGCGATCGCCGCAATAGTAAAACAATCACAATCGCCAGCACCTGGCGTGCCGTGAAAATTATCTTCCATCATGCTCGGCATGCTTTGCAATAGTTCAACGCCAGGGGGATCGTTTTTGTAAGTTAGGTTTTGCCGCATGATCCAAAACAATTCTTTAGGATCAG
>QMNH01000113.1 GCA_003647675.1 Candidatus Falkowiibacteriota bacterium
TGGTGGCGATAAATACAAGGACAGACGAGATTTTGGCTGTCGGCGATGATGCCAGAAAAATGGTCGGTAAACCGACGAGCCATATTGAAGCCATAAAACCATTGGTAGACGGCGTGATTTCTGATTTTGAAGTAACCGAGAAGATGTTGAAATATTTTATTGACAAAGTACACGCGGAAAGCTTTACTTTAATACCGCGTCCGCGGGTTGTTATTGGCATTCCACTGGATATAACCGAAGTAGAAAAAAAAGCGGTTGAGGATGCCGCCAAGTCCGCCGGCGCCCGCCAGGTATTTCTGATCGAGGAATCAATCGCGGCGGCAATTGGAGCCAGACTGCCGGTAGCGGAGCCAACCGCGACTATGATCGTGGATATTGGCGGCGGTACAACCGAAATCGCGGTCATATCGCTCGGCGGAGTAGTGGCCTGGAAATCACTTCGGCTGGCCGGGAATGAACTGGATTATAATATTATTCAATACGTCAGGGAAGAATTTAATATATTAATCGGTGATCAAGTAGCGGAAAAAGCAAAAATTATGATCGGTTCGGCTTCCGCGCTAAAAGAGCCTATGGAAATTGAGGTTAGGGGGCGAAATTTAATAAATGGTTTGCCCCGCGCTGTTACTCTTAACGATACTCAGATGAGAGAAGCCATCCAAAAGACAATAAACCAGATAATAGAAAATATTAAAAGCACGCTGGAATCAACTCCCCCGGAATTAGTTTCTGATATTTATGAACATGGGATTGTCTTGGCCGGCGGCGGCGCCTTGCTTCGGGGACTTGATAAAGAAATCGCCCAGGCCACGAAAATTCCGGTGCGAGTAGCCGAAGACGCGATAACTTGTGTTGTGCGCGGCGCCGGCATATTACTAACCGACACTGAGTTATTGGAAAAAGTGCTTACCCCCGGAGCTGAAGAATTTTAATATATATTCGCATGTCCCGCCTGCGCCAAGGCTTCGGCGGGCAAGCCCGCATTTTTACCCCTCGTAGCTTTGCGTAATGGGGAGTAGTGGCGGGTTCGCGAAGCGAATAACATGATTAAAATAGACAAAAAACGGATTATTATTTATTTGGCAGTAATTGGGCTGCTTATTTTTTTATATTTGTTGGGTATTTTAAAACCAATAGAATATTTAATTACGAAAACTTTAAATCCAGCCTTAAAAGAGGCGCATAAGCTTAGCGCTAATATACGCAATGAATTTAATAATCAGACTGACAAAAGAGATTTTCAGGAAAAAATATACGAGCTGCAGGCCGAAATAAATGAACTTATTGTCGAAAACGCGAAACATAAAAGGCTGGAAGAAGAAAACCAAATATTAAGAGATAATTTAGGATTTTTATCAAAAAATGATTATAAGTATATTGTTAGTAATGTTATTTCCCGGGGAGATATTGCTGATATAGCCGGCCGGACCGAAACCATAACTATTGATAAGGGTGCGCGAGACGGCGTATATGACGGTTTGTCCGTAGTTAGCAGTCAGGGAATTGTGGTGGGTAAAGTATATGAAACCAAGAGTCTAACGGCAAAAGTGTATTTGTCAAACAGCAGCAGATGCAAATTAGCGGCTACGGCCCTAAACGATAATAAAACTTCCGGCGTCACGGAAGGGGATCTGGGATTAACCATAAAGATGGGGATTATCCCCCAGGCCAAGGAAATTAACGCCGGAGATATAATAGTTACTTCCGGTCTTGAAAAAGATATACCAAGGGGCTTGGTAATTGGCAAGGTAAAAGAGGTAAATAAAGAAAATAATGAATTATGGCAGGAAGCAATCATAGAGCCGATGGTTGATCCGGATGAAATTATTATAGTATCTGTTTTGTTGCCATAAGGCTCGAAGAATCAGCTTAAATTCCGCGCTAAAGACGTATTAGGCAAAATACAAATCAAGTCAGCTATAAAATTATTATTTGATATTTTTAAACTATATGTACGGTAAAATAATTTTAAATATTGTACTGGCTATTATTTTGGCTATTATCCAAATAGCTTTTATAAGCGGATTGCCAAGTTGGTTTAGCAATTTAAATTTAATATTAGTCGTGCTGGTATTTATTTTAGGTCTGACAGGCTTTCGTTACGCCTGGTGGTGGTCGCTGGGACTGGGAATTCTTTTGGATGTTTATCATTTTTTACCTTTTGGCATATTTTTAATAAGTTTATCTTTGGCGATTTTGTTAACTAATTTTTTGCTGACTAATTTTTTTACTAACCGTTCTTTGTATTCATTTTTGGCCTTAACTACTTTAGCCGGCATAAGTTATAAAATAATTTTGTATTTTTTATCTTTTACGTCCAATTTTTTTAATATTAGCAGTATATTTTTGGATATTAACGGCAGTGTTTTGATTGACGAAGCGCGCTGCTTGGCAGTAAATATCGCGGCGGCTTTTTTTATTTACTATTTTTTAAGTTTAATCAGCAATAGATTAAAACCGGTTTTTTTATTAAGAGGTAAAAAATAATTGTTTTAATATAATTCAAATACTGTTTGCGCTTTTATAAATTAATCGCCTTTCGCACGTTTTTTTATTTTTACAATACATACAATAATTATTAGATTTACAATAAATACGGTTTAATTTTTAATTTCCAATTTTTAATTTTGAATAAATTTAAAATGATTTAATGTTTAAAAATTCAAAATTAAGACATTCATTCAAAATTCAAAATTATTACGCATTTAATGATTATATATTCAGTATTTATTAAGAAGCGCGTAAGATGAGTTACCGGTTCTGTTAATTATTATTGTATAAGTTACAATATGGCATTTAGCAAATATTTAAAACCAAAGAAAAAAAATAAAGACTCCGACCCTTTTATTATTAAACAGGGAAAGTCCAGGAATTCCAGATTAGCGCCCGTGTATCGATCGGGCTGGTCTGAAGACGTTTATATTTCTGATAATCGTGAAAAAGAAACCGTAGGCAAAAGTTTTAATATCGTGAAATTGCCGATTATCAGTTTTTTATTGATTTTTTTTATTAGTATTTTACTCGCGAAAACCGCCTGGCTGCAGATTGTGAAAGGAGATTATTATTATTCTATGGCTGAAGGGAATCGCATCCGGATTGAAAGAATTGAACCGAAAAGAGGAATTATTTATGACAGAAAGCTAAGGCCGCTGGTTAGAAACAAAGCGAATTTTTTATTATATTTTGTTCCCGCCGATTTGCCAAAAGATGAAGAAGAAAAAAGCAGAATTATATTTCGTATAAGCGAAGTACTGGGAGAATTAAGCGTTGAGGAAATTAATATAAAATTGGCAAAGATAGAGAAGGGTTCCCTTGAGGCTTATCAACCCCTTTTTATTGCCGATAATATAGATTATGAAAAAGCAATACTTTTATATTTAGAGTCGTCTAACTGGCCGGGAGTAGTACTGGCCAACGGAATTAACCGAGAGTATTTGGTTTATGGGATGGAAGAAGAAAACAGCGAAAAAAATTCATTTTTGCCGATGTCGCATATTTTAGGCTATACCGGAAAAATAAACGAACAGGAATTAGAGCAATATGGCGATGAATATTTACCGATTGATTATATAGGAAAAATGGGTATTGAATATTTTTGGGAAAATGAGTTAAAAGGCAAGAGCGGCAAGAAGCAAATTGAAGTTGACGCTTTAGGCAAGGAGAAAAAGATAATCGGGCAAATCAAAGAAGAGGATGGGCATAATTTAGTGCTTTCGGTTGACCTTGACCAGCAGGTAAAATTACAGGAAATATTAGTAAGGCATTTACATGATTTAAAATTAAGCAAAGCAGTCGCGATATTGCTTGACCCCGGCAGCGGCGAGGTATTGGCTCTGGTAAGTCTGCCGACTTATAATAATAATATTTTTGCCCGCGGCATTACTTCGGAAGAATATAGTGCTTTAATCAGCCAGCCGGAAGAACCGCTGTTTAACAGGGCGATTAGCGGTGAATATCCTTCCGGCTCAACCATAAAGCCGGTTTTGGCCGCCGCCGCCCTGGAGGAGGGTATTATATCGGAAAATACAAAAGTTTTAAGCGTGGGAGGAATTAAAATCGGCCAATGGTTTTTTCCGGATTGGCTACCGGGCGGACATGGGAGAGTAAGCGTAAGAGAGGCTATCGCTCAATCAGTCAACACTTTTTTTTATTATATTGGCGGCGGTTATGAAGATTTTTCCGGATTGGGAGTTGATAAAATAGCGCATTACGGCGAATTATTCGGCTTAAATACCCAAA
>QMNH01000114.1 GCA_003647675.1 Candidatus Falkowiibacteriota bacterium
AGCCGATTCTATTTCGGCACGCTCCATTCCCGACGGAACTCGATTCGCTAACACACTTTGCTTATCCAGCACGTCGCCGATAACTTCATTGTTTTCTGTCATACTTAACGCTCCCTTCTTAAAATTCAGTTCTTCATCTTCCAGCACGCGCTGGTCGAACGATTCTATTACTTTATTACCGGAAACGCCTCTGAACTTTTCCCGGTTGACCGCCACGAAATGCTTTTGACACTATTCGCAATCTTCTTGTGTCGTAAAAGATTCCACCCTTTAATAACATAAGCAATCTTTTCACCCATTGGCAATTTCGCCTTATTATGTATTTTATCTTCAAGTAATGCCTTGCGAATATATAAGACGGGATTTGTTTTTGATAAGTTTTCTCCGGTAGCTAATTGAACAAAAAACTTATCCGCCAATGCAATATCCTTCTGCGAAAATCTGTAATGCAAAAAAGATAATGGGCTTGAACCCATTATAGCCGAGCAACGGCTGCCGACCTTTACGCTTTCTCGCATCATAGGATTATTGTCAAGTTCAACACATATTTGTTGTGCGTCGGGAGAAATTGGCATACCCCTTCCGCTTCTTGAAATATATCCCTTATCGTATGCTATATTGTACGACAACGCAATGGAAAGTTTCTGTGCATTCAACTCGCCGTTTATTCGTAGCACATCGCCGGGGGAACGTCCCCTGCTCTTTTGGTCAATAGTATAATATGCTTCTTTTGGCAAACCATATACTATGTCTGAAATGAATGACTTCCCTGCCTTAATTGCGGCACAACATCGGTGTTGGCCGTCTATCATTTGCCCATCTACATTAAACTTGATAGACTCGCCATTATACTGCCATCTATTCATAAGCATAGCATCTGTAAGTTCTGATACGTGTCTTTTAGATATACTTCTTTGATTCTCTTTGCGAGAATCTAAAAATTCCTTTGCCAACTTAACTGTAATTTTTTGTTTTACTCTTGTTGTTTTTTTCATTTAACGCTCCCTTCAAAAAAATAGTTTTAATGTTCTTCTTCCAACACTCTTTGGTCGAACGACTCGACCGTAAATTTGTCTTGCTCGTTTACTATAATGTAAAACACCTTGTCGACTTTCCCGATATTGTTCGGGATAACACTCACAAGCGACAAACTCCACTTGCCGATATTACCGCGATTCAACTGCCCGCGACTATACCCGTACTTTCCCATAATCTTTTGACACTCTCTAAGAACTACGGGTAATTGTTCTAACGCGTGGTCGGGTATATCCGCCGCGTCGATTGAGATTTCACAATTTGGCATTTTATTCGTCCTCGTAATTTTTTAACCAGCGATACATCGTTCGTTCGCTAACGCCCAACAGCTTCGCCGCATTTTCGCGGTTGCAGTTAGTCGCAGTCAACGCTTGATTGATTCGCTCTCGTCTCGATTCTACTCTCGACAGAATTTTAGGAATTTTCGACAACGCATTCGTTTTGTTCTGCGGCAATTTGCCCGTCAATAAATCCCACGCAGTCCCGCCCCATACCTCTTTGAGCAACTTCTTTTTGGAAATAATTATTGTGTCGCCGCACGCACAACAATTCGAAACGTTCTGTAACGCTTGCAGTTGAAAAGAACACCGGGAAAGCCGCGAGCGCAATTCCTGCGGACTCATATTGATATAACTCGGACATTTCTTTTTGTTCATAACGAATATCTCGCAACGCTCGTCGGTTGCCATCTGCTCTGAACAACAACCGTTTCGTCGCGAACAAAAAGACCGTGTTCGTTTCGAAGCGTCCAGATTATCGCCGACAATCTTGTTATCCCCCACTTCTTAAAAGCTTGCAGAGACGTAATTGTTTTGCCGCTCTGCAAGTGCCGCTTTATAACTTCAACTTGCGTTAGTTTTTTTGCCATTTCTGATTCCCTTCGATTTATTTCCTTTACTTAAAAATATAGCAACGCCCGACCTTTTCGAGTAATCGCTTTTTGTCATTCTAATAGTTTCAAGTTCGTAATCCGAACAAATCATCGACATATCAACCGTCTGTCCGTGTTTCATACAGTTTTTGTAATGGTTATAATTGAAATGCTCGCAGTTCAAACAGCAAGCGGATTCTTTGTAATCGGGCGGATTTGTCATAATTTTATTTCCTAACAAATTTGCATTGACTGTAATAGTCGCACCAATTCGGCGAACACTTCCACGACGAACCGTGCGCTGGCGTAAACACGCCCGTCTTAATCGCTTTGTGCATTGCTTGAAAACGATTAAGCATTGATATTATTCTCTGCTCTGAAATTTCCGTCTGCAACTCGTACGCACTTATTTTTCCCTTCGGCGTATATGTCAAGCAATGATAACGAAATCCCTTCGGGTAAACGTTGCAATGCGCTTTATATCCCAACGCATATACTGGCGGCTGGTATGCTTCGTCGACTCTCGCTTGACTCCAACGCATTTTAGCTGTCTTGCAATCGGTAATCATTTCGTCGTCGTCGCGGGAATCCATCGTCATTCCCAAATCAAATTCCCAATTCGACAACGCGACCTCTTTTTTTATCTCGACCTCGACGGGCTGGATAACGCTTTGCAACTGCCGCAAGTCAACACGAGCGAGACGCAACGCCTTGTCGATAGTGAATCCCGCCGCCGCCGATTTGCTCTTGCCCGATATAAAATCGCCGTTCATACCGATTTTATCCTCGTCGAACTGGCGATTAACTTCGTCTCTGCACGCGTCGGCGATTTCGTCGAACGTTAAGTCGTTGTGCGACTTTACTTTTTGTCGTAGATTGAGTTTGCGGGAAGCGTGAACTGCCGAGCCTTGACAAGAATAGAAGTTTCCCTTGCCCCGCTTCTTCTCGATGTTCTGCAAATAGTCCGCCCACCCGCAAAACTCAAAACTACTTAGCCGCGACTGGTGATAAGTCGGCTTGCGTTTGACTTCCTTTTCTGCTTCCATAATTAGTCGTCCTCTCTTGCCAATTCTTTTTCTGCCGCACTCACAAGCTGTTCGCGCACCCAATCATTCGAGCAACGAAGCTTGCCCTCGTCGTTAAACAATCCCGTTCGCTTGTCGTAAGCACGACTCGCCGCCAAGACCAATTTCTTTTCAACTCTCGGCAATCGACAAAAGATTTGCGTACCCTTGACAGTCGAAGTCCCTCTCGGTCTGCCGCGATTCTTTCCCTGTTGTCTTTTTCTCGCTCTTGTCATATCTAACACTCCATAAAAAAATCCTGTGAAAGATTTTAGTTTCGGTACTTCTTATCGATATTAACCGGCATTATAATCATCGTCAAAAAGCCTTTGCCGTCAAGATACTTTAGCCCTGCGGTAATCTTAACAGGGTAATCGCCGGGTTCTGCTTTTACTTTTATCATTGTCGGATTTTCGGTCGCCGCGTTCGGGTCGGGAACTTCCTTCTCTCTGTCCTCGACCTGTACGCTGAAATCACAAGCGATTTTATCGAGCGTTTTCGTAAGCGGGAAAAAGTAAGCGTGATTGATACAAACGCCCGCTCTCGCCAAAGTAAACAGTATCGTTGAATCGTTTATCAAGTCGTCGAGTTCTGTCAAGTGGCAGATTTCTCGCGTCGTCTTTGAAATAATCTCGTCGTACTTCGGGAACTTTCCAGCCTCGTCGTCGGCAACTCTCAAAAGAAATCCTTCTTTTGTCAAGAAATACATTCCCGGAAAGACTTCGTGCGGCAACTCCAACGACAACAATCGCCACCCGTCGGTAACAGTCATTCGCTTTTCGTCGACGCAAACATAGTTAAGCGAATATCTCGTCGACTCTTTCGCCTTAACCAAGAAAAACAACTTTGCGATTGCGTCGCTAACTCTCGGTATGCCGTACTCGACTTGCAATGGTTTTCGTTTAATCATTCGACTTCCCTTCATACTAAAATTTTGTCGTCTTTTTCGTACGGGATTAACAAGCCCGCAATTATATTTCTATCCAACTCAATTAGCCAACAAAGAACGTTTACTTTCGTGTTCACGATTTCCCGCATATTTTCTTCTAGTAGTTCGTTCGTTCTGTCAACTTTTTTATGTCCCATTTTTACGCTCCGTCTCTAATTTATTTATTCCGTCGCTATCTTGTAAATTCGATTGAGCGACATTCACTCATTACTTCCCCCTTTCCAGGGCTTGCTCAAGACCACAATCGCAAGGTTCATTAGTAGGTTTCAACCAA
>QMNH01000115.1 GCA_003647675.1 Candidatus Falkowiibacteriota bacterium
TACCCACACTATCAAGCTTATCCTTGTCTTTTTTGTTTGCGCCATACGCTATTTGACCCGACGAATTCACCGGAGTAGATAAAAACTTGCCAACCTGCCCGATAGTATTCCAACTGTCAATTGAACTTCCCATAGCTAAAAGTTTTTTTATCTGCTTCTCGATATCTTTATCCTTTTTTGATATTAGTTTTGGCTCAGGCTTACTTTTTGCTATATGCATTTTACGCCACGTTTGGAAGCTTACCAGTTCGCCCCGGTTAAAAAAGAAGCCGCCGCATTCCGGACAGCGTTCAACCTGAATTTCTTTTGGAAAATTGTGGTCCTTAAAAACAATTAATTTACTATTGTCGCGCGGACAATACAAATCTTTCTTGATCGGAGATGATTCTTTTAGCTTCTCCTGGTTTAACTTATCTATTCTTTGGCCTACTCCGTGTTTTATACGATAAAGCTCGGTGTTGTCCAACCATAATCCACCGCATTCTTCACATTGGTCAAGCTCTACGGTTGTCCCGTAATGGGATTCGGTTTTTACTATTTTCATGGGCTCCCCGTCGTTTGGGCATTTTATAGTCATATTATATTGCATAATCTTTCCTTAATATTACCACCTAAATTGCGAAAAATCAACCGATATTACAATATATTTCGCAACCGAACAAAGCACTAACAAAATCTAAAATAAATCTAAATTATTTATAAGGAAAAAATAAAAAAGCAGGTACCGGGAAAGGTTCCTGCTTTAGAAATAAAGATTAAAAAAAACGCTTAAATCGCTTCCATGGTTACCGGGGGCTTCGCTGTTAAGTTATAGGTTACCTGCATCACGCCCGGAATCTCGGCCGGGATTCTCCTCCCAAGTTCAAAAAGCACCTCCAAGGGTAATTTCTTTGGCGTTGCCGTGCGCGCATCAATGCTGTCCCAACACCTAATTTGGATAACGTGCCCAAACCGACGCTCGTTATTTACGATTCCTGTTACCCGATCTTGATGCAGAATCGTCATGCTCTGAAAATAATCAAAAGGCTCGAGGGCCGCTTCGGTTATAGCCGTGGCTTTCCTGATAAGCTCAATCTTTTCCCTTGTTACAGAACCAGTCACTCGCGTAGCTAAAGCCGGTCCAGGAAAAGGCTGTCGGTTATAGATCGCTTCCGGCAGTCCCAGGGCCTCGGCTACCAGCCGAACACCGTCTTTCCGAAGACTAACTAAAGGCTCAATGATTTCGTAGCCAAAAGCCTCTTCCGGGTCAATCCCAAGCTGGGCAAAGACGTTGTGCTGGCGCTTAATTCCGGCTACGGTTTCGTCAATGTCGGTCAGAATCGTACCCTGAAGTAAATGCTTAGCTCCACTGTCTTGCACTAAACGGCCAAAAACCTTCTTATAAAACGTTTGGGTTATAGCCTCTCGCTTCTCTTGCGGATCAAAAACGTCCTCAAGGGCCGCAAAAAACTCTTTTTGAGCGTCAATCAACTTTACCGCTACCCCCAATTCTCTAAAGGTCGCGACTACTTCCTCAGACTCTTTCTCGCGCATCAGACCATTGTCAATAAAACAAGTAAGCAATTTATCGCCTAAAGCCCGGTAGCCGAGCATTGTTACGACTGAAGAATCTACTCCGCCGGATAAAGCGTTGATCGCCAAGCCACTACCAACCTGGTCTTTAATTTCCGCTACTTGCTCGTTTATAAATTCATTCGCCTTAAGTTCATTCGCTTTAATTTCTTTCATGATCCTTACACCTCCTTTTTTGTTTTAAGTTACATTATTTAGTAATTTTAAAAATTACCCGACTTACACAATAACTAATTATGACTAACTTACCTTATTTACTTATTTTTTGCAAATTTTAGGCTAAAAACAATACTAAATGACTATTAAGTAAACACGAAAACCAACAACTTTAATTAACTAATTTTATTTGCTATAATTAACATAAATTAAAATAAACAAGGGGGTGTTTATGGATCATTATAAAATTTTTTGCTTTTCTTTAAGCGAAAAAGAAAAAACAGAATGCAAAATAAAAAAAATACCAAGCTACTACTGGTATTACTTAAAAGCCCTGGAGCAAGGCTGGAGTATAAAAGAAACAAAAGGATTTATTCAAAGCAGAATAAAAAAATCATTATTTTCAAGCCAGGAAATAAAAACCTTAACAACCGGCATTATAAGTAAAATAAGAAAATTGGTTATTAGTTATCAAGACGGAAAAGGAACCAATATTCAAAAATTGGAAAGAATATTCAGTACTGAAATATTCTCTTTGTTTAACAATGTCTTAATGACAAGAAACGAAGAGAAAAAAACAAAAAAAACATTTAGTTTAACATTAAAAATAGATAAAAAGGAGCTAAAACCAATTCTTGTTTTTCAAGGCAAGGCCGTGAAAGATATATATTGCCTGTATTTCGATGAATGCAGCGATTTATCCAACAAACATAAAGCTCGCCTTGACTGCAGGCATTGCCCGCACCAAAATATTGAAAAATAAAAAAAACTTAATTTAATAAGCTTAAATCCAATAAAAAAAGTACGTACATTTGTACGTACTTCTTAATATATAAAATTATAACTTATTAAGCAATTACCGCTTACTCCATTGTGGCGCGCGACGGGCTTTCTTTAGTCCGGGTTTTTTCCTTTCTTTAATACGCGCGTCCCTGGTTGTCCAGCCCTTGGCTTTTAAACTGGGCTTTAACTCGCTGTTAAGCTCAATTAAAGCTCGGACGATGCCATGACGGACAGCCTCGGCTTGTGATTTCTTGGAACTGCCTCTTACTACTATAGAAAAATTCAAGTCGCGAAGTAATCCGGTTAATTTTAAAGGCTGTTTTATAATAATTTGCTCTTTTGATTGAAAATAATTGCTGATATTATCTTCATTCACTACTAAAACGCCGCTTCCCTTCTTGTACATCCTAATTCGCGCTATCGCGGTTTTTCTTTTTCCAATCGTGCTAATATACCGGCCTTTTAATTTTATCGGCTCTTCTTTGTTTATTTCTTTTTTTTCAGTTTTTTTAACCGTTTTTTCCATATTAGTATTTATAGATTAGATTGCGAATTATTTAATTATTAGCCTTTTCATCATTTCTTTTCTGAACTTTACCGGTGGCAACATTTCCCTTACCGCCCGTCTTAAAATATCTGCCGGATTTTTCTCGTTTAAATCTTTCATCTTGGTTTCTTTTAGGCCGCCCTGGTATCCGGAGTATTGATAATACTTCTTTTGCTCAAGTTTTTTGCCGGTAAATTTAAGTTTATTTATATTTTTCACATCCACAATATCACCGCAATCCAAGTGTGGCTCAAATTCAGGCTTGTTTTTCCCGCGCAAAATTACGGCTATCTCGCTCGCTATTCGCCCGGCTGTTTTACCTTCTGCGTCAAATTTATGTAATTTTCTTTCAATTTTTTTCATAATAAAAATTATTTTTATTACACTAATTCTATCTGTACTATTTCCGCGCCATCGCCTTGTCGATTGCCAATTTTCACAATCCGGGTGTAGCCGCCTTTCCTGTCTTTATATCTCTTACCAAGAACTTCCATGGATTTTTTAACTGCCATTTTTTGCGGCAATACGGAAATTAATTTTCTGCGCGCCGTTAAGTCGCCCTTCTTGGCTGCTGTAATCAATTTTTCCACTATTGGCTTAACAACGCTGGCTTTCGCCTTTGTTGTTTTGACTTTTTCGTATATTAAAACGCTAGCTGCTAAATTTCTCAGCATCATTTCTCTTGGCTCTTTTTTTCTGCCTAAAATTTTTCCTTTGTTTCTGTGTCTCATGGCTTGGTTGACTGGTTAATTAATTAACTAATTAACTATTTAATTTTTTTAGGTCTGCCTCTTTTCTTTTTTGGCTCCTCAGCCGATTTTTCTTTTTCTATTTTTTCTTCGCTTTCGGCCAGTTCATCCTCTAATACTGTTTCTTTTTCTTCTTCCTTCTCTTTTTCCGTAATTTTTACGTCTTCTGCTCCGGTTTCATTTTCTTTACTTTCTTTCCCGGTCATAGCGTTAAATTGATCAATTAATATTTTAACCGATTTTTTAAACGCTTCCTCGGGAGATATACTGCCGTCAGTCCTTATGTTAAGTATTAATTTATCCCAGTTTGTCATTTTCCCTACGCGGACATTTTCTATTTTTATTCCCACTACCAATACCGGGGAATAAATTGAATCCA
>QMNH01000116.1 GCA_003647675.1 Candidatus Falkowiibacteriota bacterium
TATAGCGCGGTAGTGTCGCGGGAAAAAACAAATTTGAGCGGGATTGACCCGGCTTTAGCCGAGCGTTTAAGCGGAGCAGTACTATTGCAGGTGGAGTCCAGGGGCGAGGCTTGGTATGTTTATCCGAAAGATAAGAAAAAATATTATTTAGGCAGTGCTGATTATATTTATAATGTATTAGAGGAACTGGGCAAAGAGCTCAGTAATGACGCTTTAGTGGAATACCAGTATTTTAAAAAAGAATTCCCGGATGAGTTACTGGGTTTTGTGGTATGGGATTCCGACATTAAGGGCGAGGCTTATTATGTAAAACCTAATAATAAACTGGGCTATTTCTTTTCTGATCCGGACATGGCTTTGCGAGCCATGACCGAGCAGGGACTAGGTATTAGTAATAAAGATTTAAGAAAAATTGAGGTCGGGGAACTGGAATAAAGCATTTTTGATTTTAGCTTGATTTTATTTAATATTTATACTAAGATTCAATTAATTATTTAAAAATAATATAGTCAAAGAGGGACGAAGGTAAACAAGGGTTTATTTTTTTATTTAAAATAAGATAAACAATATTAAACTTTGAAAGGAGATAACCATGAGCAAAGAAGATTTAGGCAGCGCGGGCGGCCGATCCGAACGTGAAGACAATGGTTTCAGGCATGCAACAGATGAAAAAATTATAGCCGCTATAAGCGGTAAGTCTTTACCTCCGGTATCTGATGGGGCGTATTTAAAGCCATGGGAAACGGGTGGTAAGAAACTTGAATAGCAAAAAGTTGTTAAAAAGCAACTTTGACGGACCAAAATCAATAGGTCCGTCATTTATTTTTCTTGACACCCCATGGGGGTGTATGGTAGAATGGGTAAATAAGATACTATTATGAAAACTACCGAACAATTAATAAATAATTTAGCCGGCCAGCTTAGCGGAATTAATAGGATGATAAAAGAAAAAAAAGAGTGTTTAGACGTAATAGCACAGTTAAAAGCCGTAAAATCGGGCTTAAGCGCGGTTATGAATAAGTATGTAGAGGATAATTTTAAGGATTGCCTTAAAAAAGGAGTAAAACCGCGAGAACAGAAAATAATTAAAAAGCTGTTTTCTGAGATAACTAAAAATAATTAAACATAAACAAATTTATGACAAAAGAATTTACTGATGAAAATTTTCAAGTTGAAGTTATGGAAGCTTCAAAAGAAAAACCGGTTTTAATTGATTTTTTTGCCGCTTGGTGCGGACCCTGCAAGATCCAGGGACCAATGGTAGATGAAGTGGCCCAAGCCATGGGAGATAAGGCAGTGGTGGGAAAATTGGATACCGAGACTTCACATCAAACCGCCTCCAAATTTGGGGTAATGAGCATTCCTAATTTGATCATTATCAAAGACGGAAAAGTAGTGGAAAATTTTGTCGGCTTACAGCCCAAAGAATCGTTAATTGCTACTCTAGAAAAATATCTTTAAATTGTTAAAAGTTGAAATAAAAAACACGCCTGATTGATTTCGGGCGTTTTTTTTATTTTAGAATTGTCTTAAAAACTGTCTGCTATTTGCAGACGCGCGCGCTTAGAGCGAAGCTCTGGGTAAAATTAGTATAATGGAAATATGTTCCGTTCGTGGAATATGTCCGCTGCCGCTCGGGCCCTCCTTCGCTAAAGCTACGGGCGGGCAAACCTACTTTTGTGACCAAAAGTAGCCAAAGTCTTGGGGGTTCCGATTTGCTATCACATTGATTATAATTAAATCCTTCCTAGCCCAGACGCAAACTCCACCCCCCCCCAACCCCCTCCTTGGTGCTTTAGAAAAGTAACTATTTATACTATTAAAAAGGCTTTGTTAGCTTTTATTAAGTATAGTTCAATGAATCACAGTATCGTTTTGCGATAAGAATACTTGTTCGTGGACAGACAAAGCTAGTAGCTACTTTCTCCATTTTTCAATGTATTGGCCAATACCGTTAATGTTAAGTTTATTTTTAAGTTTAGTAGTTGTATATAAATATTTAATAAGAGAAGTCAGGTCTATTTGGTAGCGATTATTAACTATTTTATAGTTTAGTTTTTTTGCCTGAATGGCCCGCCTTATGGTTTTATCAGTAACGCCGCCAATTTTAGCTGCTTCTGATACAGACAGTAAAACAGGGTTTATTCTGGGTACAGACAATACTTTTTCGTCAACACCGCCCTTTATTTCTTTTTGTTTTTTCTTTGGTTTGGAGGATTTGTTTGCATTAGCAGTGTTTGCGGAGAAAATAGTTGGACTTAGAAGATTAATGGTCATTTTTTAGTATTTATGTCTACAAATTTGTGGACTTAAATAAATAAAATATCTAATTTTAAATATAATATATATTTAAGTCTACAAATTTGTGGACTAAAATAATTATATTATACTTATTTTACTGTTATTTATCAATTAATTTTGGTTTATTTTTAATTATTTTCTTATTGTCCAAGTTATACTGGACTTTACTTATTATATTTACATAAATTAAATAATTAATCAATATCTATTTTTTAAAAACTAAAAATTAATAATTTAAAACTAAAAATAAAAAATGACAATTTAAAACTCTAATCTAAAAGTTAATTAGAATTTTAAAAAGCCACTACAACCAATAATTATTGCCTGATAAATACATTAATAATCGTTTGCAAATTACAGATTTATTTGCTTTATTGCCCTGATTATGTTAAAGTTTTAGATAATTAAAATAGAATAGTAAAAAAATAAATATTTAAGGCTATATTTACTTCATTATAAACGGAATCCCGCTGTTTATATATCTAGCTAATATTAAGTGATTATTAGGACTAAAAGATTAGTTTGGTTTTTTGTATTTGAGTGTTTAATAAACTGTAATTTTTACTTATTAACAAAGTGTAATAAGTTCGTGATATTAACGTATTATTAATTGAATGGTTAAACCATTCTGCGTTCCCAATGACAAAAGGCAATTTAGAAAAAGTTTTATATAGCAAGCTAAAGGATAAAGATAAAGAGGCCTTTATTCGCGCCTATGATTTATACCTGGATCATATTTACCGCTTTATCTTTTTTAAGGTTAACCAAAAAGAAGAAGCCGAGGATTTAACTTCGCATGTATTTTTAAAAACCTGGGACTATATCCAGAACAATAAATTAAACGATTATAAAACATTAAAATCTTTATTATATAAAGTGGCTCGAAATGTTGTTATTGACCATTATCGGAAAACGAGCCAACAGGCTAATATCCACCTGGATTCACCGGAAACGATAGGGGCGATAGATGAGAGGCAAGATATAAAAAGCCAGCTAGAGCTTACATCAGACCTGGAAAGTGTTATGAAAAAGCTTATGGAGCTGAAAGCCGAATATCGCGAAGTAATAATGTTAAAATATGTTAATGAGCTGACAGTCGCGGAAATAGCGGATATTTTAGAAAAATCAAGAGGCAATACCAGGGTGTTGATATTTAGAGCGCTTAAGGCCCTGAAAGCAATATCTAATAATTAATAATTAATAATTTTTAATTAGTATTGGAATGGCTGATAAAGAAATATTAAAAAAATTAAATAGTTTAAATTGCATTAAAGCTGATTCAGGCTGGAAAAAAAAGAGCCGGGAAATTTTATTGTCGCAGATTACAGGAGGCGATTTTAATAAAGAGCCGGAAGAGTTTCATGTAGGCTTAGCCCAAGTGCTGTCATTTTCATGGTTGCGAAGAGTGTCGCAGCCGATAATGGCGGTTTTTTTAATTGTAATTTTTATTTTAGGCAGCGGTATAATTAGCCTGCGGGCCGCCCGTAACACTAAGCCGGGTGATTCTTTTTATATAGCTAAAATCTTTAATGAAAAAGCGCATCAAGTATTTACTTTTAATGAAGAAGAAAAAGCGCGCCTAGGGCTTGAGTTTGCCGGCAATCGCGCCGAAGAGCTTAGTCAGGTTTTAGTTGAGCCGGGAAACGGAGACAAGGAAGAGAAAGTTGAAAAGCTGGTAAATAATTTTAAAAAAGAAATTAGCGTGGCCAAGACTAGAATTGAAAAAATTAATTTTAAAGCTAAAAGCGAAGAGGAGCCTGCCGAAGAAATGGCAGAAGCGACAGGTCCGGCCGCCGAAGAGGATGATCTGCGGGTATTTTCAGCAAACGCGGATAAAGACGAAAACGGCATTCAAATTTTTGAGCCGGA